>CAXTEW010000096.1:0-10231 GCA_964243175.1 uncultured Acidobacteriaceae bacterium | reverse complement strand
AATACAATCCTGCACGCCGTGTTACTTTGCTAATCGGGGCCAGCTTGCGCTTTCCCTCTCTTTCCCGAACCCAGAGGAGTCTATGCGAACCAACCTTCTTGCCCCGGCAGCAGCCCTGTTTCTGCTTGGCGGCCTCCCGGCCCCCGCCCAGCAGTCTGCTTTTGTCTCCCCGGCCGATGCCAGCGCAACACCTGTTGCCCCCAAGGCCCTGCGCAGCTTCGACACCACCGCGATCGACAAGACGGTCGACCCGTGCACAGATTTTTACCAGTACTCCTGCGGGAACTGGCGCAAGAACAATCCCATCCCCTCCGACCAGGCGCGCTGGGGCACCTTCAATCAGCTGGGCGAGCGCAACAACTACCTGCTGTACACGGAGCTGAAGCAGGCCGCCGATTCGCCCAAGACCCCTTCTCAGAAGCAGTACGGCACCTTTTTCGCGGCCTGCATGAATGTGGACCAGGCAGACAAGCTGGGCAGCAAGCCAGTGGAGCCGACCCTGCACGCTATCGACGCCATCACGGACAAGGCGCAGATTGCCGTCTTCCTGGGCGACAAGCAGTACCTGGGCAATGGTTTCTTCCGCTTCGGCGTCGAGCAAGACCAGAAAGACTCAACCCGGCAGATTGCCAGTATCAGCCAGGCCGGGCTTACCCTGCCTGACCGCGACTACTACTTGCAGACAGACGAGCGGCAGACCAAGATCCGGTCGCAGTACCACGACTATCTGGTCAGCATCTTCACGCTTATGGGCGATGACGCCGCCCAGGCGGCGACCGAAGCCGGCAACGTGCTCGCAATCGAGACAGCCTTGGCCAAAGGCTCCATGCCACGCGTCGACATGCGCGACCCGGACAAGATCTATCACCCGACAGAGGCCGCCGACCTCAAGCAGGTGACGCCTGATTTCGAGTGGACAGCCTTTTTTGCCGGCGTTCATCCCCCGGCTTTCTCAACGGTCAACGTAGAACAGCCGGAATATTTGAAAACCATGGCAGCCGTGATCGCGGACCAGCCGCTGCCGGCGCTGAAGAGCTACCTGCGCCTCCATGCCGTCCACGCCGTGGCGCCTTACCTGTCGAGGCCCTTCGACGAAGCCGACTTCAACTTCTTCAACAAGACACTGCGTGGGCAGGCTGTGGAGCAGGCGCGCTGGAAGCGCTGCACGGAGCTGACCGACTCCCAGTTTGGCGAAGCCGTTGGCCAGGACTGGGTCAAGCAGAACTTTCCCCCGCAGGACAAAGCCAGCATGGAGCAGTTGGTGGCCAATTTGAAGGAGGCCCTGGGCCAGGATATTGAGCAGCTGCCGTGGATGTCGGACGCAACCAAGCAGGAAGCCGAGAAGAAGCTTGGCACCTTCCGTGACAAGATTGGCTATCCCGAGCACTGGCGCGACTACTCGGGGATCGCGGTGACCCCGTCGGACTTCGTTGCCGACCTGCACAGCGCTGCGAACTTCAACTATGACTACCGCATTAACCACATCGGCAAGCCGGTGGACGAGAAGGAGTGGGGCATGACGCCGCCGACCGTCAACGCCTACTACAATCCCCCGCTGAACGACATCAACTTCCCGGCTGGCATTCTGCAGCCGCCGTTCTACTCGCAATCGATCGATCCGGCAGTCAACTACGGCGCGATCGGCGTCGTGATCGGCCACGAGATGACCCACGGCTTCGACGATGAAGGCTCGCGCTATGACGGGCAGGGCAACGTCCGCAACTGGTTTACGGCCGA
Source organism: uncultured Acidobacteriaceae bacterium (assembly GCA_964243175.1). Classification (GTDB taxonomy): domain Bacteria; phylum Acidobacteriota; class Terriglobia; order Terriglobales; family Acidobacteriaceae; genus EB88. The sequence goes on along the minus strand of CAXTEW010000096.1, from coordinate 8,494 downwards.
GGATCGCGCCAAGTTCGACCAGCGCACGGACTGCGAGGTCAAGGAGTACGGCAGTTTCGAGCCGGTACCTGGGCAGAAGTTGAACGGCAAGCTCACCCTGGGCGAAAATACGGCCGACAATGGCGGCATCCATATCTCGTACCAGGCCTTCCACAAGGTGCTGGCGAGCGAGCCCGAGAGCGAACAGACGAAGAAGATCGATGGCTACACGCCGGATCAGCGCTTCTTCATCGCGTTTGCACAGGTCTGGTGCTCGAACGTGACCGATGCGTACGAGCGGGTTGCCGCCAAGACCGATCCGCACTCGCCGGGCGAGTTCCGCACCAATGGCACGGTGCAGAACTTCGAGCAGTTCGGCAAGGCGTTCGGCTGCCACGTGGGCCAACCCATGATGCCAGCCAACGCATGCCACGTCTGGTAAGCTCTCTCTAACTGAGAAAGACGCCGAGAAAGGCCGGCCTGTGTGCCGGCCTTTCTCGTTCCCCGGCACCTCGTCTTTCACAAAGCCACGATTTCGAGGCAACCCGCATGGAGCCAGTCGTCTCTCTGTGCGGTTACAATGGGCTGGGACCCAAGGGTCCCCACCACCGTTTCCTGCGCCCTACAGTTGAGAACAGGCGAGCAGGATGAAGGAAGCGCATGAAGTTCCGCAATTTGAGCCGTGCCGTGCTGCTGCTGGCCGGGGCTGTCGGCATGTCTTTTGGTTTTACCTCCTGTTCGAATGACCACACCGTGGGTTACGTGTACGTGCTGGGAACGCAGTATGGCCAGGTAGGCGCGTACCAGGAAGACAATAACAATGGCGTTTTGAGCCCTGTAAAGACTGGCTCGGTCGTGGCCTCCGGTGGCACCAATCCGGTCCGGGCCGTCATCCCTGCGGGCAGCCGCTTCGTCTACGTCCTCAATGCAGGAACGCCGACCCCTGACGCCACCGCGGGCAGCCCGACAAGCGGGGCGGTTGTCGGCTATTCCAGCTCGAATATTTCGCTCTTCTCTATCGGCGGTTACGGCCAGCTTTCCCCTCAGCTGCAGTACCCCAGCCAGGGATACGGCTCGATCCGGGTCGCCGTCGATAGCTCCGGCGCACACCTGTACGTGCTGGACCAGTACTCGCCCGTAGGCATCACGGCCGGCGGAACGACCTCGCCGACAGCCAGCAACACGCTTTCAGCAAACTACCCCTGCCTTGGTCCCGATGGCTTCTACCACCCGGTCGGTGATGTGGCGGTGTACGCGATTGACGGCGCGACGGGCCGTCTACAAGTGCAGGTCAACCAGCGTCAGCAGAACCTCACCTACTTTCCCGTGGGCTGCTTCCCCGTCGACTTCCGCGTAACGGGCTCCTACATCTACACGATGGATGCCGGCGCGCCGACGAATGCCTTCCACACCGGAGACGTGCAGACCGTGAATGTGCAGGCATTATCGACAACGACGGGACAGCTGACCCCTACCCAGACGGGCGCGATCCCGGTGACCAGCCCGACGAATGGCCCAGTCAATATCTCTGCCGTCAACGGGGATCTCGGCGGCGCGCACATCTACCTGCTGGATACACAGAACGACTTTGTGTATGCCTACAGCGTAGGGACGAATGGAGCGTTGACCCCGGTGACCAGCTCGCCTTTCCGCAGTGAGCCTTCAGCCAATGGTGTCAACCCGGGCCTCGGGCCGATACAGTCGGTGGTTGACTCGACCGGCAAGTACATCTACCTCGCCGACAACAGCAACATCGTCGGCAACGCCGAGCCGAACGTTCCCGAGTCGGATATCGCCGCCTATAACATCAACGCGACCACCGGCGATCTCCTGGTACCCGTCCAGACGAGTGGGTATGGGCTGGGAACCGTGGCCAATCCGTCCTGCATCTTCGAGGACCCGACGAACCAGTTCCTGTATGTTGCCGGCGCGGCAGATAACAGCATCACGGGCCGCATCATTGATCCGAATACCGGCACGCTGAAGGACCTGAACAAGGGCGTGGCTTTCCCGGTGGTAGGGACGCCGTCCTGGTGTCTGGAAATTTCAAGCACGCTGTAGTCGCTTGGCAAGCATGCAGGCAAGGCAGCTGTCCGTAGCATGGGCGGCTGCCGCAGTATCAACCGGGGGCATGGCCCCTGTATCTAAAACGAAACTCTGCTGCACAGTACGCGGCGCAGAGCGAAGGAAATACATGAAGTTGAAGCGATGGAGCCAGACACTTCTGGCCGCAACAGCATCAATCGGCGCTTGCATGAGCCTGGTTTCCTGTGGCACCAGCAACACGGTGGATTATCTTTATGCGCTGTCCGCCAAGAACGAGATGGGTCAAGTCAATGTGTACCGCGTGGACTCGCAATCCGGCGCGCTGACACAGATTCCCGACTCGCCGTTCAATGCGGGCCGCGATCCAGTGTCGGAGGTCGCAGATGGCACCGGGGCGAGCCTGTACGTTGCCAACAATATCGATAACTCGATTATCCAGTACGGTATTGGCACGGACGCGAAGCTGTATGGCGCGACAACGATCAACCCGACAGGCTCAGGTCCGGTAGCGCTGGCGATCCACTCGTATTTCGACTCGACAAACACCTACCAGGGCAGCCTCCTCTACGTTGTGGAGACGTTTCAGCCGAACTTTTCCACGCTGAACACAGGTCCCGGCGCCCTGTTCGTGTACAGGATCCCGGCCGGCCAGCCAATCACCACAACCGCTGTCACCCAGACCGTGAATGGCGTGGCGCAGGCCTTTGTGCCGCTTGGCAACACGCCGACCGCAGTGAACGCGACCGCGGATGGGCTCCATGTCTTCGCGACCGACTTCCTGGCCGCGGGGCAGAGCGGCAATGGCTGCACCACGGGTCAGGGCGGGGTGCAGGCCTACAACGTGGCCGCCGCGGCAGCCGGAGCGACGGGCGCTGCTGCGCTCCCCTCGGGCGTCCTGACGTCGGTGACTGGCAGCCCCTTCTGTGCCGGGACTACGCCGACCGCGATCGCCAGCCATCCGTACAGCACCTTCCTGTACGTCACGGATAGCTCGCAGAACCAGGTCATTACCTACTCGATCAACACCTCGACCACCATCCCGACTCCCTTCGGCGCACTGGCGAACCTGCCCCAGGGTCCGGTCGCGACGGGTACCTTCCCGGATGGCATCGTTGTCGATCCGCGCGGGCTGTATGTCTACGTGGCCAACAAGAATGGCGGCTCGGTCTCTGGGTACGGCGTCAACCTGGCGACCGGCGCACTGTCCGCGCTGGCGACTGGCGGTACGGCTGCGACTGGCGCCCAACCTGGCTGCGTCATCGTGGAGCCGGCGCTGGGTCGCTTCCTGTATACGGGCAACTTTGTCGATAACACCGTCAGCGGCTTCAACCTCGATCCGAATACAGGCGCTCTCTCGGCAACACAGGGTGCTTTCTACAACACATCCGGACTGACGACGTGTGTGGCCGCTGTCTCGCACGGCAACCACCCCATCATCCATGTGCAGAATGTAGCCGGCAGCTAGATCGCTGGCGTCCCTGGCAAAGGCCCGCGCTCCGGCGTGGGCCTTTTGCTTTGCGAGTCAACATCGAGACCGCCTGTCCGGCGGTCTTGTTCTCAGGACGAGGCAAGCAGCTTGCGGATCTGCCGCTGCATGGGCCGCTCAATCAGCAACAGTGCCGCGCCGGCGCCGGCGGCCAATAGGCAGTAGCTCACCCAGGGATCAAACCGGGCCAGCCCCGTACGCTCCAGCAGGCCAGAGCTGTGGATCAGGTTCCACAGGTTGAAGTGCAGGATGTACAGGCAGTAGCTTGCCTGGCCGAGCGCGACAAAGGGCGCGAAACCAAAGAAGCGTGCGAGCGGGTTCTCCCCTGCCAGGCCCAGGATGGCACAGGCGAACAAAGGCATGAGCAGTCCGTCATGCATCAGCACGTAAGAGACATGGGTGCCGAAGCTGAGCAGGGTGTAGATGCCTGCAATCCCGGCGCAGCCGATCACGAGGCGGGGCCAGCCGATGCGACGAATCCGTCCGTCGAGATCGGCCAGCACCATGCCAAACAGGAACGACGGCAGGTGTGGCGGCGGACTGAACTTGAGCGCGCGGATCCAGAAGCCATCCGTGTAGCGACCCGGGTGCATATCGCCATCCGGGTGGAAGTGCATGTAGAGCAGCGGGAGCACCATGCCGCAGAGCCAGAGCGCGGTGAGCAGAAGCAGGATGCCGGGCGTGGTCTGCGGCCGTCGCCAGCGAACCGCGAAGGGGAAAACCAGGTAGAAAAAGGCCTCCGTCGACATGGTCCACGCCGGCGTATTCCAGAAGGTCGAGAGGCTGGGGCTCCAGCCCTGGAGCAGCAGTGGCGTCAGCGCGATGCCCTCGTAGAACTCCGCATGCGAGCGCACGCCCCACTCGTCATGCAGCATGCCGAGCGAGAGGATGAGGGCGAAGGCATAGACCGGGTACAGCCGCGATAGCCGCGCGACCCAGAAGCGCCAGTGGACCAGCTCGCCACGCTGGGCGCGGGCGCTGTAGTTGTAGGAGAGGATGAAGCCCGAGAGCAACAGAAAGAACGACACGGCGGTGTAGCCGTTGTCGACGATGGGCGCAAACGGCCCGAACCACCTGGGATTGGAAAAGTGAAAGAAGACAATATTGCAGGCGGCGAACGCACGCAGCCCGGTCAACGCGGGCAGGCGGCTCCGGCTGGAAGCAGCCTTCTCGCCGGATGGTGCGGCCGGGGGGAGCGGTGCCGAAGGAGAATCATCACCGCTGGCGAGGAGCGAAGGCTTGTCGCCCAGCGGTTCGGTCAGGCTGTCACCAGCGAGCCGATCTTCTCCCCCTCGATGACCCGGCGAATGTTGCCTGGCTCGTTCATGTTGAAGATGATCATCGGCATGTTGTTGTCTTTGCACAGGCTCACCGCGGTCATATCCATCACCTTCAACCCGAGCCGCAGGATTTCCATGTAGGTGATTTCTTCAAATTTCGTCGCGTTCTTGTCGATGTTCGGGTCGGCGCTATAGATGCCGGAGACCTTGGTGCCCTTCAGGAGCACGTCCGCGCGAATCTCCATGGCCCGCAGGGAGGCGGCGGTGTCCGTGGAGAAGTAGGGGTTTCCGGTACCGGCGGCAAAAACAACGATGCGGCCCTTCTCCAGGTGGCGCACGGCGCGGCGGCGGATGTACGGCTCGCACACCTGGTGCATCTGGATCGCCGACATGACCCGGCAGTGCAGGCCAGTCTTCTCGATCGCGTCCTGGATAGCCAGCGCATTGATGATCGTCGCGAGCATGCCCATGTTGTCGGCCGAGACGCGGTCCATGTGCTTGGCCTGCTCGGCGACACCGCGAAAGAAGTTGCCGCCGCCGACCACGATCGACACCTCAACGCCCAGCGCCGCGACCTCTGCAACCTCCGCCGCGACCTCGTGAACACGGGTAACATCGACGCCGAAGCCTCGGCCTGCGGCCAATGCTTCCCCTGACAGCTTGAGTACTACGCGCTTGTACATTAGCTCCGAGTATCGCATGGCCGGGAACGCCCCCGAAGCGCCTGCGCCTGCATCTAGTTACCGCAGGAGCAGTGGATTGGCGTTTCGATGGGAGCCCGGCTTCGCAAGGAAAGCCGGCGAGGAGTGGCTGGACGAGGACAGCGGCAGCCCGGCGGAAGTCGCGAGCGCGTTGCGGTCGCTGCGCTTCGTAAACCGCTGGTTCGGCGGTGACCGGGTGCACCGGCTGCTGCTGCGGCAGGTGGCCGGCAGCCGGTCAACATTGCAGGTACTGGAGGTCGCGGCCGGGCGGGCGACGGCGCTCGCAGCCGCGGCACTGGCCATGCAGACGCGCCGGGAGCATCCGGTGACCCTTGAAAGCACCCTGCTGGATCGCAGGGCAAGCCACCTGCCACCCTCATGGCCAGCGGCACTGCCTGCGCCGCGCCTGCTGCAGGGCGACGCCCTCGCGATACCGCTCCCTGAGAAAAGTGTTGATGTCGTGAGCTGCTGCCTGTTCCTGCATCATCTGTCGCCGGCGGAAGCCGCGGCTTTTCTGCGCGAGGCCCTGCGTGTGGCACGGGTCGCCGTGGTCATCAACGACCTGGAGCGTACGCGCACACATTACACACTCTCAAAGCTGTTCTCGCTTGTCGATCCCAGCCGGCTCTCGCGGCATGACGGTCCAGTGTCGGTGCGGCAGTCCTACTCGGCGGCCGAACTGCAGCAGATGATGGCCGCAACCGGGCATCGCTGGACGCTGCGGCGACGGTTCCTCTTCCGCCTCGCTGCCATCCTATGGGTGGCATAGCGGCCAAAGTGCGGCATGTCCTTGCCCGCCGGCGAGCAGACGGGTACCGTCAATAAACAAGTTGTCCCTGGAGTTCATTTGAGTCAGATTGCTGCTGTTGCCTCTGCCCTGCCCCCGCGCTACTACACCCAGCAACAGGTTTTCGACGAACTCGCCCGGCACTGGAGCAGCGATCTCGAGAATCCTGCGTTGCTGCAGCGTTTCCACCAGCGCGTGGGTGTGGATGGACGCTACTTCGCCCTGCCGCTGGAAGAGTATGCGGAGATGGAGCGCTGGGGCCAGTTCAATGCTGTCTGGCTGCGCGTCGCCGAGGAGCTCGGCGAGCAGGCTATCCACACGGCCCTCGCACGGGCCGGCCTGCACAAGGACCAGATCGGCGCCCTGCTGACGGTCACGGTGACCGGTGTCGTCAGCCCGTCACTGGACGCGCACCTATGCAACCGCATGGAATTGCCAGCCGATGTGCGCCGCACGCCGATCTTCGGTCTTGGCTGTGTTGCCGGGGCCGCCGGCATCGCCCAGGCGGCGGATTACGTGCGCGCCTACCCTGAGAAGATCGCCGTCCTGCTGTCGGTCGAGCTGTGCTCCCTGACCTGGCAACGCCGGGACCTCTCGATCGCCAACCTCATCGCGACCGGGCTGTTTGGCGATGGGGCGGCGGCTGTGATCGTGGCCGGCGACCAGGTCAAGCTGCCGCAAGCGACCGAGACGCAGGCAGGGCCGACCATCGTTGCTACCGCTTCCAGCTTTTATCGCGACACAGAAGAAGCAATGGGCTGGGACATCGGGGAGGAAGGCTTCCGCATTGTGTTATCGCCAGAGGTACCCGCGATTATCCGTGAGCACCTGCCGCAGGATTTGGAAGGGTTTCTGGCGGCGAACGGGCTCACGCGCGATCAGATTACGTCGTGGGTGCTGCACACCGGCGGGCCCAAGGTTCTGGAGGCGATGGCCGACGCAGCAGGGGTGACGCGAGAGGAATGCGCGCTCTCGTGGGAGTCGCTGCGCAAGGTCGGCAACCTGTCCTCCGCGTCGGTGCTGTTCGTGCTCGAAGACACGATCCGTGAGCGTCGGCCGGAGCCGGGCAGCTACGGCATTCTCGCGGCGATGGGTCCGGGCTTCTGCTCGCAGCTGGTACTGCTGCGCTGGTAGGTTCACCGGAATACGATCTCATGAAAACTACAGCTTTGCCTGGGCTTCCACAGGCGCGCTCCGCCGGAGTGATGCGTAGCATAGGCGCATGGAAACCTCGGCACAGTTCAAGAAGCAATTTCTACGGGACGCTGGTCTCCCAGGGTGGGCATGGCCGGTACTTGGCGCGGCGGTAGCATCGGTGCTGGTCGTTGTCATCCACGGCTACTGCAAACCCTGGCAGGACTGCTAGCGTCACGCACTCTCTTAGCAGCTAGTAGTTCCTCAACTTGCCCGCTTCAGCGACTCTGCAGCGGCTTCGAGATCGACTCAAGCGACCTGCCTGCTGCTTCCACGCCAATGGTCAGCTCGAAAAAGGCGCCGATGATCATGAGGGTCGCGCCCAGTGCATAGCCCCAACTGACATGCGTGCGCGAGCCTGAAGCGATTAGCTCGCCGAAGAAAACCGGGGCCGCGACGCCACCAGCCAGCGTTCCCAGCGCATAGAAGATCGCAATGGCGAAGGCGCGGATTTCCAGCGGGAAAATCTCACTGACCGTGAGGTACGCAGCACTGGCTGCTGAGGACGCGACAAAGAAGATCACGCTGAAGCAGAGATCGAGACCCTTTGCTGTGAGCATCCCGTGGACAAACGGGTAGATGGTCGCGAGCAGCAGCAGGCCGGAGATGCCGTAGGTGGCGGCGATCATGGGCTTGCGACCCCAGCGATCAAAGAGCGGGCCCAGCAGCACCGGGCCGAAAAAGCTGCCGATAGCAAACGGAAGCAGGTGCAGCGGCATGTGGGCATCACTGACGCCATAGAACCGCTTCACGATCAGCCCGTAGGTGAAGAAGACAGAGTTGAAGAAGAAGGACTGGCCAATCATCAGGACCATGGCAAGAAAAGCCCGCTGGCGATGATCCACCAGGATGCTGTGGAAGACTTCGCCCAGGGGCGTGTGGTCACGAACAACCAGCCGGAGCGGCTCGCCTTCGGGTTCCGACAGTAGGCGCGTCCCTCCCCTGCTGATCTTCGCCTCGATGTCGCTGACGATCTTCTCCGCCTCCTCAGTCGTCTCGACTTCAAGTGTCCACAATGCTC
>CAXTEW010000095.1:0-10233 GCA_964243175.1 uncultured Acidobacteriaceae bacterium | reverse complement strand
AGCGACCACGATGCGGCGCTTGTTCACGGAGCGATGCTCATGCACATAGCCATCGCACTGCAGCCAGTGCAGCGCCGCGCGCACCGGGGTACGGCTGATATTCAGGCGGTCCGCGAGGTCGCCTTCCACGACCCAGGTACCGGGGGAGAGCCGACCAAGAACGATCAGCTCGCGGATTTGCTGAAAGGCGGTCAGGACGCTGGTTCCGTGTTCCGGCTTGGGAAGCGTCGAGGGGGCGTGTTGCAGAGTAGCTTTTGCCATAACCTTGTATTCACCGAGGTGGTTGCGATGGTGCGATTGCAGTCACTGCCACGTACTTACATGGGCAGCGCGTTCCCGTGCTTGCGTCGAATGATTGGATGATCCGCCCGTCCCGGAGTAACCGTCCCGCGCTTATTAACTTCGAGTAAGAACCGAGTCAAGCTTTCATCTTCCTCATGCGTAGGTACTCAGTGCAGCCATCCTTTTAGACATTGCATCAGTGCTTCTGGTGAGCGATTGTATGCGTCAAGGAATACACCTGGCACGCATTCAAGTTACTAAGGTGTTATTCAATGTTCACGAGGAGACCAAATGAGGAAGCAAGTCACAGACCAGGCTGGCACAGCACAGGCAGCAGAGACAGATAAAGCCGTGTGGCTGGACCTGGAAGCGCTGGCCCAGGTCCAGGTGAGTTCCGAAGCAGCAGGGCATCCGGTGGAGTCAGCCTTGGTAGCCGGGAGCAGCACAGACTGCTGGCAGGCAGCGGCCCCAGGCATGGCTACCCTCACATTGCGTTTTGATGCGCCGCAACGAGTACAACGTGTGTTGCTCCATGTTGTTGAGCCAACACATGAGCGTTCGCAGGAATGGGCTCTGACAGCAGTGTTCGCGGACGGCGCCAGCCGGGAGATATTGCGGCAGGGTTGGAACTTTAGCCCTGGCGGCTCGAAAGAACAGCGGGAGGTCTACAACTTCAATCTGAATCAGGTAGCCTCGCTCACCCTGACCATCGATCCGGATCGTGGGCGCGACCGCTACCCAGCGACCCTGGCGGCCTGGCGAGTAGGTCTCGCCGGATAGTTACCCTGACCATGCAAAAGGGCTGCACGCATTGCCGGCATGCAGCCCCTTTTTGCAGAAGTGTGTGGGACTAGACCGGGTTGGCCCAGCCTCCCACATCCCGCGTCAGCTCGTTGGCCTCTTCCGGACCCCAGGAACCCACCTTGTAGGTGTGGACCCTGGGCAGGTCCTTGAGCAGGGGATCCAGCAGGCGCCAGCTTTCTTCGACGTAGTCTTCGCGGGCAAACCAGACCGGGTTGCCGCGCATGGCGTCTTCGAGCAGCTCCTCGTAGGGGAGCAGGTCGCTGGTTCCGCACTGCTGCGAGGCCTTGAGCTCGACCATGCAGCCGCGCAGCGCGTCGCCGGCCTCCTTGACCGAGCCGCCGATGGCTACCACCGGCTCCGGGCTCAGGCGGAAGCGAACATAGTTCTGCGGGGTGAGCTTGTCAGAGAACACAGCCGGGGTCTGTCGCATCTTCGCGATGATCTCGGTCGCAGTCTTGTTGAGCGACTTGCCGGTGCGAATGAAGAACGGCACATCGCGCCAGCGCCACGAGTTGATGTTGAGCCGCATGGCCGCGTAGGTCTCGACGCCCGAGCCGGGCCGGACGCCGTCTTCGTCCAGGTAGCCGTCGAACTGGCCCAGCACGACATCTTCCGCAGTGATCGGCTTGATGCTCTTGAGCACCTTGACGCGTTCATCGCGCAGGGTTTCGACGTCCGGGCATGGCGGCGGCTCCATGGCGATATTGCTGACCAGCTGCATCATGTGGTTCTGCACCACGTCGCGGATGGCGCCGACGCTGTCGTAGAAGCTGCCGCGGCCCTGGATGCCGAAGCTTTCCGCCATGGTGATCTGCACGCTTTCCACGTACTGGCGGTTCCAGATCGGCTCCAGGAAGGAGTTGGCGAAGCGGAAGAAGATCAGGTTCTGTACAGGGTTCTTGCCCAGGTAGTGATCGATGCGGAAGATGGATTCTTCTGGAAACACTTCATGGATGGCGTGATTGAGAGCGGCAGCTGTTTCGACGCTGTGGCCGAAAGGCTTTTCTACCACGATGCGGCCGCCGTCGGAGCTGCCAGACTGCTTGAGCTGCTGCACCACGCGCACAAACATGGAGGGTGGGATCGCCAGGTAATGAAGAGGATGCTTGGCATCGCCAAGCTCCTGCCGCACCTGGGTAAAGGTTGCTGGATCGTTGTAGTCGCCGTCTACGTAGCGCAGGCAGCCTAATAATGTGTCCAGGCCTTGTGGATCGATGCCGCCGTGCTTGGCCACGCTGTCACGACACCGGTTCTTTAGATCGTCCAGCGTCCAGCCAGCCTTGGCCACACCAACTACCGGGCCTTTCAGCTTGCCACGTTTCGCGAGCCGCTGGAGTGACGGGAAGATCTGCTTGTAGGCAAGATCACCCGTGGCACCAAAGAAAACCAGCGCATCCGACACAATCTGCTCCATGAAACTTCCTTTCGCGATGAGGGAGGACACCCGCGTCCTCGCAGCACAAGCTCTGTCGTCAGTTTCATGATTCCACCACTGACCGCCAATCGCAAATGAGGCAGGGTATATCCCGAGGCACGAGCCTGGCTCACTGTGTTTATTAAAGATGAAACAGGCGCTCCGGGCGAAGCCGGGAACCTGCGCGAAAGCAGGGCAAGGCCTTCTTTGTGGTAGTGGACACAGCGGCTATTTGGCTGCACAAGGAGCTGTGCATTTTCATAAATGATTAACGATCAAGGTACTTAGGTACTTTTCCACGCTTTGACATTGAGGCGAGAACCAAGCATTCTGGAGAGGCTGAAGCGAAGAAAAAGCGAATAGCTGCGTTCGGCTACTTCGCCTTTTATTCTCCTCTGCCAGGAGAGTGTTCATTGGCCCATGTGTCCTCAAAAGCGCAGATCTTGCGGCAGACGATTGAAGCAGAAATGGCGCAGAGTTTTGCCGGCGCACTGTCACCGCGACCTTTTGTGCAGCGCACCCTGTTGAGTTGTGGCATCACGGAGTTGGACCTGTTAACCGGCGGCGGGGTCCCGGCCGGGGCCATCACCGAGCTGGTCGGCCATGGCAGCACGGGCAAAACCGGGGTAGCCATGCAGATTGCAGCGGCGGCCATGCAGGCCGGCAAGGTGTGTGCGTGGGTGGATGCAAGCGATAGCTTTGACCCCCAGTCTGGTGCCGAAAACGGCATGCTGCTGCCGCGATTGCTGTGGGTTCGCTGTGGTGGCCATGCGGAGGCCGCACCCTCAGGCCCGAGCCGCAGCATGGTTCTGCCGGAGGCGGACCGCCGCAGCTCCCCTGGGGCCGGACGCTGCGGTTCGCACCCGCGTGGGGAAGAGCAGGGGCTGGATCGCGCTATCGGGGGCCTGTTCCAATCGGCAGGCGGGCAGGAAGACGAGTTGCCGTGGCCGGATGGCAGCCGCACTGGCATGCACTCAACGCGCAACCGGCAGGCGCTGGGTACGCCCGGGGCGCCCAATATTCCCTTGTCGCCCTGCAAGCGTGCTCCCCATGAGCACCGTCCGGCATTTCATCCCGTGACACGCTCGGAACAGGTGGCAAGCGACCGCCAGGGCGGCCGCAATCTTGGGCATGTGGGAGCCGGGCGTGAGGGTGTCGGACACGTGGAGTGCAGCCAACAGCAGCGCCCGGGAGCACGGTCGACGGCTGCAATCTCAAGGCCTGCAATCCCTGAAACACGCCGCTCCACGGCTGATGGCCAGGGACCGTTAAGCAGGAATGGTGAAGCGCTGTCTGCAGCCTTTTCCAGATCGGTTGAGAATTTGCCTGAGAACTCTTCTGGCAGGCTGTCGCGAGGCGAGCCTGGATTTCAGGCGACGCCGCGGACTGGATTTGCAGGGGCGACGCGACCTTGGGACCGCCTGGACCAGGCCCTGCGTGCGGCGGACCTGCTGCTGCAGGGAGGCGGTTTCGCGGTGATTGTGTTCGACCTAGGAGGCATCGCGCCCGAGCATGCCCTGCGAATCCCGGCAGCGACGTGGTTTCGATTTCGAGCAGCAGCAGAAAGCAGCGGTACCGCTTTCATCCTGTTGTCGCAGGCTGCCTGTGCCCGCTCCAGTGCTGGACTGGTGCTCCATTTCAAGCCCATGCAGCTGCGCCTTGCTGGTGGCACAGTGGTAGAAGCAGCAAGGTACCAGGCGGAAGTCGCACGGCAAAGATTTCAGCAGGCGACAGGTGGCGAGACGGCAGTCCCGCGCAAGCAGCCTCGGGCCACGTGGCAGGCCAGCCCGTATGCCTGCTCGTATGGTGCAGCGAGCGAGCAAAGCGCACCAGCCAGTGCAGCAGCAGAGCCGCTGCACTGGCCCGCGCCCTCCTTGATCACCCGCTCGGCAGGTGAAGCTGGTGGAGCGAGTCCGATGCCATGAAGCGCTGGTTCCGTACCGATAGCAGCGCGCTGTTTGCGTGCGTGTACGTGCCGGAGCTTCCAGCGCAGGCCCTGCTGCGGTTGCGGCCGCACCTGCAAGGCAGCCCGGTTGCGGTGCTTGAAGGCGCGCCACCACAGGAGCGCGTCTGCGCCGGCAATGCGCAGGCGCGCCGCGATGGCTTGGTACACGGCATGACCCGGGTCGAAGCCGAGTCATTTGCCGGTATGACCGTGCTGCGCCGCTCGGTACGTGAAGAAGAAGCTGCGCAAGCCGCCCTGCTGGGCTGCGCGGGCAGCTTTACGCCCCTGGTGGAAACACTCCATACCGAAACAGCCGCCGTATGTGTGCTTGACGTGGCCGGGCTCGCGCGACTTCACCGGGACCCCCACGCATTTGCCAGTGCGCTGCGGCAAGCCTTGCTCAGCCGCGGACTGTATGCGTCGATAGCCATCAGCGCTAACTTTCATGCTGCCTGCGCGCTCGCCCAGGGCACCCGCGGCATGGTTGTGGCGGTGCCCGGGGAGGAGCAAAAGGCGCTGGCTCCGCTGTTGCTGGAGGTGCTGCGGCTGGGGAGCGATGGGCTGACCGATGTGCAGGCGCAAACCCTGTCGCTATGGGGGATCCGCACGCTGGGTGGACTGGCCGCACTGCCGCAGAAGGAGTTGATCGCGCGGATGGGCCAGGGCGGCAAGCGCCTGCGGGAGCTGGCGCGCGGCGAACACCCACACCTGTTTGCGCCGGTACCTGTGCCATGGGAGCTGCGTGAGGAGTTTGCCTTTGACGCGCCGGTCCTGCTGGAGGCGGCGATCCTGTTTGTGCTGTCGCCCATGCTCGACCAGTTGATCCACCAGGCACGCGACCGCGCTCTGGCAATTGCCACTGTAACGGTTACATATACGCTGGAAGCCGAATCTCCCATACTAAAAGACGACAGTCGTAGCAATCTGGAAGAGAGTCGCGTCGATTTACATCCAGCAACACCAGCCAGGCGGAACGACAGCAAACCAGGCGGTCCGAGTGATGCAGGAGAGAGACAGTTAAGAGCTATCCACCTTGTCTCCCCATCAGCCCACCCACCGACACGTGCGAAAACAGACCAGACAGCAACTGGCAGCGCTGCTAACACAGCTCGTGCTGTTCCGGTTGGCAGCAAATACCAGCGGACTCTTCGGCCGACACTGCCTACCCTGGACAAGCGCCTGCTGCTGAAGCTGCTGCAGCTGGATCTGGCTGCGCATCCACCGCCTGCGCCGGTGCTGGTCCTGGTGGTTGAAGCCACAGCAGCAAAAACAGGAGCGGTGCAGGGTGGGTTGTTCGCTCCGCCGCTGCCAGAGCCTTCGCGCCTGGATGTAACCCTGGCGCGGCTGGCGGCGCTGGTCGGAGAAGATCGGGTGGGCTCGCCGATGCTGCGTGATACGCATGCGCCCGACAGTTTTTCGTTGCGCCACTACATAGTTGACAGTCAATCCGCAGGGGGCGCTGCCGGGGTACACACAGAGGAGGCCCGGCGTATCCCGGCCATGCGGCAGCTGCGGCCCCCTGAGCCTGTCCAGGTATATACAGTGGCCAACCAGCCTGCACGCGTGCGTTTTCGCGGGGAGCTGTTCCAGGTGCGTTCTGCCTGCGGGCCATGGCGCATGAGCGGCGCCTGGTGGGGCGGCGATGCCTGGGCATACGAGTACTGGGACATAGTGGCGGAGCGTGCTGCTTCGTCCCCGCGTTCAGCAAGCGCGCTGCCGGGGAAAGATCACGAAAGTGGTTCGGCTGCTGCTGGCGAAAGGCCTCCATTGCACCCCTTTCTGATCCAGGCGCCGGCTCCACCGCAGCGCTTGTGCTGCCGCCTGCAACTGGGCCGGGTGTTCCGCAGTGAGGGTGGGGAGGCAGGAGCACAGGGGCTCGACCAGTGGTGTGTCGATGGTTTGTATGACTGAAGATCCCAAGCCAGCATGCGTGTATGCCGAGCTGCACTGCGCCAGCGCTTTTTCGTTCCTTGCTGGCGCCACGCTGCCGGAAAACCTGGTCCTGCGCGCAGGGGAGCTGCAGCTGCCGGCGATCGCCCTGCTCGACCGCAACGGGGTCTACGGGGCGGCGCGCTTCCATAACAAGGCAAAAACTCTCCACAAGCAGGGTGGCCCGGAGGTGCGGACACACTTCGGTGCGGAGATCAGCTACGGGGCAGATCGCGCCAGCGGCCGCATGTTCGGTAGTTACAGGAATGGCAGCAGTTACGCGCTGGATGGACGCGCGGTCGATCCACCGAGCCGGCAGCCGGCGGCCATCCGGGCGAAAGCAGCCTCCCTGCAGCCCGGCGTTCCGCGCCTGCCCCTGCTGTGCGCCACCCGCGAGGGCTACAGCAACCTGTGCCGCCTGGTGACACGTATGAAGCTGCGCGCACCGGGCAAGGAAGAGGGAATCGCGACCCGGCTCGACCTGGCCGAGTATGCCCGGGGCCTGATCTGCCTGACCGGTGGAGAGGAAGGCCCGCTGCATGCAGCGTTGCTGCGCGGTGGCAGCCATGGCGAAGCCGAAGCACGCCGGGTGCTGGAGCAGCTAGTCGGCATCTATGGCCGCGGCAATGTGTATGTCGAGCTGCAGCGCCACTATGAGCGCGACGAGGAGTGGCGCAACCAGGCGGCTGTGCGGCTGGCGCGGTCTTTGCAGCTGCCGCTGATCGCAACCAATGGCGTGCGCCATGCCACCCGTGCCGAGCGGCCGCTGCTCGACGTGTTTACGAGTATCCGCCACGGCGTGACGCTGGAAACAGCAGGCCGGCTGCTGGCGCGCAATGGCGAGCGGCACCTGCGTTCCGCCAGCGAAATGTGTGCCCTGTTTGCAGACCTGCCGGAAGCGATCGCCAATACGCAGGTCGTCTCTGACCGGCTCGAGTTTACGCTCGACAAGCTGGGCTACGAGTTTCCGCGCTACCCCGTCCCGGAGGGCGAAACCATGGCCTCGTTTCTGCGCAAGCGGGTCGAGGAAGGGTTGCGCCGGCGCTACAGCGATCCTCAAAAATGCCACCTATTGAACAAAGCGAGGCAACAGGCCGATAAGGAGATCACACTGATCGAGAAACTGGGCTTTGAGGGCTACTTCCTCATCGTCTGGGATATCGTTCGCTTCTGCCAGGAGCATGACATCCTGATCCAGGGGCGGGGCTCGGCGGCGAACTCTGTCGTCTGCTATGTGCTTGAGATCACTGCTGTAGATCCCATCGGTATGGAACTCCTGTTTGAGCGGTTTCTAAGCGAGAATCGCGGCGAGTGGCCGGATATTGACCTCGATCTGCCCTCCGGCGACAAGCGTGAGCAGGCGATCCAGTATGTCTACCAGCGCTATGGCGAGCTCGGCGCCGCAATGACTGCGAACGTCATTACGTATCGTGGTCGCTCGGCTGCACGTGAGGTCGGCAAGGTGCTGGACTTTGATGAAGACACGCTCAACCGGCTGTCGAGCCTGGTGGGCCACTGGGAGTGGAAAGCCGAAACCGACACCATGCCCAACCAGTTTGCGCAGGCTGGTTTTGACCTGCGTCACCCGCGCATCCGCACCTACCTGGATCTTTGCCTGCAGCTGCAGGACCTGCCCCGGCACCTGGGTCAGCACTCAGGCGGCATGGTGATCTGCCAGGGAATGCTCGATCAGGTGGTACCGCTGGAGCGGGCGTCGATGCCTGGCCGCACCGTGGTGCAGTGGGACAAGGAAGACTGCTCCGATATGGGGCTGGTCAAGGTAGACCTGCTGGGTCTGGGCATGATGGCCGTCATCAAGGACACGATTGAACTCATCCATACGCACCACGGCAAGGAATATGGCCTGCACCAGCTGCCGCAGGACGATCCGCTGGTCTACGAAACCCTGTGCCGCGCCGATACAGTGGGCATGTTCCAGGTGGAAAGCCGGGCGCAGATGGCCAGCCTGCCGCGCAACATGCCGCGCCGGTTTTACGACATCGTGGTGCAGGTAGCGATCATTCGTCCCGGGCCGATCGTCGGCAAAATGATGCACCCGTACATGCGGCGGCGGCAGGGTCGCGAGCCTGTGACCTACCCACACCCGGATCTTGAACCAGTGTTGTACCGCACGCTGGGCGTGCCTTTGTTCCAGGAGCAGCTGCTGCGCATGGCGATGATCGCGGCGAACTTTTCCGGTGAGGAGGCTGAAGAACTACGCCGCGCTGTGGGCATGCGCCGGTCGAAAGAGCGGATGGAACAGCTGGTGGTCAAGCTGCGTGCCGGCATGGCAGCCAATGGCTATGACGACCAGATCCAGGAGCACATCATTAACAGCGTGTCGTCGTTTGCGCTGTACGGGTTTCCGGAAAGCCATGCTGCTTCGTTTGCATTGATTGCTTATGCCTCGGCTTACTTCAAGGTGCACTACCTCGCTGCGTTTACCTGTGCCATGCTCAACAACCAGCCTATGGGCTTCTACATGCCTGCGGTGATTGTGAAAGATGCACAACGGCATGGATTGCGCATCAAGCCGATCTGTGTGCAGCATTCTGCCTGGGAGTGCACGCTGGAGAAGGAGGGGAGCGGGTTATGGTCGCTGCGGATGGGCCTGATGTATGCCAAGGGTTTGCGGGCAGCCGGGGCGCAGGTGCTGGTCGAAAACAGGGCAGCATACGGGCGTTTCTCGAGTGTCGACGAGCTGGCGGCGCGTGTCGGTGCGGCCAATCGCGCCGGCACTGGGCTGGCCCGGAGTGAGCTGATACAGTTGGCCCGCATCGGTGCCTTGAATGCATTGGGTGACGTGGAGCATCGCCGCGATGCGCTGTGGCAGGTGGAACAGGCGGGTCGGCCAGCCGGCCCCTTGCTGGAACAGGTGGCCATGGCCCCAGTTTCAAGAACAGCACAGTCCGAAGAAAAGCAGGCTGGCAGGCAGACGCCTTTGCGGCAGATGAGCACCGAAGAAAGGCTGGTGGCTGATTTTGGCGGCACAGGGCTGACCACCGGGCCCCATCCCATGCACTACCAGCGAACGCAGCTGCGGCAACGGGGTGTGCTGGCGGCGACAGAGTTGAAGCGGCTGGGCAACGGGGCTTTTGTGCAAACGGCTGGCTGCGTCATCGCCCGGCAGCGGCCGGGTACAGCCAGCGGGTTCATTTTTCTTTCGCTGGAGGATGAAACTGGCATAAGCAATGTTGTGGTGCACCCGGAGTTGTATGAGCGGGAGCGCATCCTTGTCACCGGCGGCAAGTTTCTCCATGTTGAAGGCCTGCTGCAGAATGACAACGGGGTGGTCCATGTCCGGGCCGAACGGCTCAGGCTATTGTCGGTCAGCGAGGCACCCATGCAGTCGCATGACTTTCACTGATCCGCGCTGGCTTGTGATTGTCAACCCTGGCCTGCCTCAGCCCAGGGCAGGGTGCCGGAGCAGGTTCCTTCCGTCACTGCAAATGCGATCTTCTTCTCTCGATTTTGCTGCTTCATTCTTCGGTCCAAGTTAATCTAATAACCAGAGCGGAAAGATGAGTGTGCTGCCGCAGCAGGAACTTTGCTGCATGTGCCGCTCGATCGGCTGTTCATCCAGAGGAGTCCCAACCATGGCGTGTGTGACCTCGAAGCTTTTTGCCATTTCCTCGCTGCTGCTCGCCGGTGTTGTTCATGCCGCGCCGGTTGCCGCAGTGAATGATGTGCCCCCGGCGAGTGCGTCCAGCATCGCGAGCCTAGCCGCAATGCCGGCTCCCCTGGACCTGGCGCCCAGCCCTACCCAGCAGTACCACCTGCACACGTACCACCTGCATACCGGCGAGTCGCTCGATGTGACCTATCGCGTAGGAAACCAGTACGTGCCGTCTGCTATCGC
>CAXTEW010000094.1:0-10326 GCA_964243175.1 uncultured Acidobacteriaceae bacterium | reverse complement strand
TCCGGCACTCGCTGGGTACCCACCTCAGGTTTCTGGGCGTGGACATCAAGACAGCCCAGGAACTGCTTCGTCATGCCAATGTTGGAATCACCCTGAACCTCTACACCCAAGCGGTGTCCTCGCAGAAGCACGAGGCGACAGCAAGGGTCGTGGTGCTGCTCTTACCATGCTCGCAAAGCGCTGGCAAATCTCAGCACCCTTGAGCACCTTCGGCTGTCCGAAAAGAAGCAGTCGAGTCTGTAAACTGTTCAATGTAAATGGTTTATGGTGGGCGCACAAGGACTTGAACCTTGGACTTCCACCGTGTGAAGGTGGCACTCTACCGCTGAGTTATGCGCCCGGATCAGAACTGCCGCTCGAGCCGGTGAAGGCGTGCGCCAATCTTTGGATCATAGCATTGCCTGCTGCGCTGCTCAATGCCTGGCAGGGCACAGCAAGGGCACAGCAGGAGCACAACGGGGGCAGACAGGACCAGAGCCACGCCGCCACCAGCGCACCGGAAGAGGCCGGTCCTGGTGCCGGGCAGGGCGACGCAGAGGACAGGGGACGTGTAGAGGATGGGTGCGTAGAATGGACGAACGGCGCCCATGCATCCTTCCCGATCTCTCAATCTGGCAGCGTTCGCGGGGATTCGGCCACTGCCATCTGTAGCAGCGCGCGCCGGTCGGGGCGCCAGGGATGGCGAGGCGGGCCAGCCCGGGGCCGAAGCGAAAGCGGATGCGGACAACCCGGCAGTGCAAGGCCACCCCGCAAAGCCGAACGACATGGACGGCGATCTGCCGCGTGAGACAGCGGTCCCCGAAGACGACATCGCGCAACCTTTTGATCCTGAGCGGGTTGATGAGAGCATGGCAACCGCGTCCTACGATCGGAGCTGGCCTGGCCTGGCTGAGGCGCCCGGATCCCGCAGCGTCCCTGTTCCTCCGGCGGCCGATGATACCTCGGACGCAGCCATCATGCTGCGGGTGCGCGACGGCGACGATTCGGGATTCACCTACCTGATCGAGAAGTATCGCAAGCAGATGATTTACTACATGTTCCGGATGACCGGGAACCAGGCCGTGGCGGAAGAGCTGGCCCAGGAAGTGTTCCTGCGGGTCTACCGGTCGCGGGAAAGCTACCGGGCCGAGGCCAAGTTCACTACCTGGCTGTACCGCATCGCTACCAACCTGGGCGTCAACTATGCTCGCGACCACCGGCATGAGAAGGCTGCCCAGAATGTCTACCTGGACCAGCCGGACGCGGAAACCGGCACCACGCCCGATGTGGCGGACAGCCGGTTGACAGTGGAGCAGAACCTGCTGCGCAATGAGCGACTGGCGGGCATCCGCAACCAGGTGCTGGCCCTGCCCGAACGGCAGAGAGAAGCAGTGCTGATGCATAAGTACCAGGACATGGATTACCGCGAGATCGGTGCCGTGCTCAAGCTATCGGAATCGGCGACCAAGTCGCTGCTGTTTCGCGCATACCAGACGTTGCGCGAACGCTTGAAGGATTACGTCTGATGGAGCGAGCCATGAAGAGCCAGCAAATGAACTGCAAGACCGCCGCCGCCGCCATGCCGGACCTGTTGTTTGACCCGGCCGCGGCGACCCCTGAAGCGCGCGCCCATGTGGAAGCGTGCCGGGAGTGTGGCACCGAACTCGCATCCCTGCGCTACACGATCGATGTGCTTGACAAGTGGGAAGCACCAGAGCCGACCCCTTTCTGGACCTCGCGCATGGAAGCGAGGCTGCGGGAAGAGCAGGCTCGCCCGGCGACCGGCTGGGCCGGCTTCAAGGAGCGCCTACATACCCGTCTGTGGCTGAGCAACCACTCGCTTCGGCCAGTTGCCGGGGTCGCCGCGCTCAGCCTGCTCCTTACCCTGGGCGGCGGAGCCTGGCTTGATCTGTCACAGCAGCCCATCACCACTCCCGCGCAGGCCTCGAACACGGTGCGCGATCTGCAATCGTTGAACGAGAATGCAGTGGTGTTCCAGCAGCTGTCCGCACTCGATACGCCGGAGGGAAGCGCCAGCAGCGGTGGGGTGAATGACTAGGTAAGCCAACCACGTACCGTGGTACGTGGCGGACGGAGGGAGCAGGTGCTATGACCTGGGAGTCGCGGAAAAGACCTGGGTTGCTAAGAGACTGGGAGCCGCAGAAAGGGAGCGTCAGCGATGAAGCGGGAAAGCACAGACAGGGGCGTCAGGCAGGCTCAATGGGCCGCGCTGCTCCTCGCTCCCCTTCTCGCAACTGCCGTTCCCCTTATGGCGCAGCATGCCCCTCAGCAGCCGGAGCATAGTGGAGGGCAGCAGGCAAGGGGCGGTGACTCCCCCGGCACACGCCCTGGCGGCTTTCGCGGGGAAAATGTGCCTGGCCCCCACCAGAACGGTCAACACCTGCCAGAGTGGTTTGCCCAGCACCAGGGTCTCCCGCCGGGCCAGCAGGAGGACGCGCTTCGGCATGAGCCAGGCTTTTCGCACCTGGCGCCGGGGCAGCAGGAGCAGTTAGTCGACAGGCTCCACCGGCTCAATATGGAGCCGCCTGCCCAAAGGCAGCGCATGATGCAGCGGAACGAGCGCTTCGAAGCACTGCCGCCTGAGCGTCAGCAGGAGATTCGCGGGGCAAGCCAGACGCTGAGTCAGCTGCCTGCCGATCGTCGCCAGGCGGTACGCCAGGCCTTCCATGACCTGCGCGGCCTGCCGCCCGCCCAACGGGGGAACGCACTGGGGGCTGCCCGCTTCCAGGCGGAGTACACGCCGCAGGAGCGTGCCATCATCGGCAGCCTGCTATCGATCGAGCCCTACCAGCCTTGAGCCCGCGGCCCCGTCAGCTGCGGAAGAAGTTCCGAGCCAGGAAGAGTACATTGGCGGGCCGCTCCGCAAGCCGCCGCATGAAGTATGGATACCACTCCCGGCCAAAGGGGACGTACACCCGCACCCGGTAGCCCTGCGCCACCAGCGAGCGCTGCAGGTCTCGCCGTACCCCGTACAGCATCTGGAACTCAAAGGTGGAGGGATCGAGCTGGCGATCCCGCGCAATCTTCCGGGCTGCGGCAATCATGCGAGGGTCGTGCGTCGCGATGCCGTGATAGACGCCGCTGCCCAGCAACTGCTCTGTCAGCCGTACGTAGTTGGCATCCACATCAGCTTTCTCAGGGAACGCGATGGCCACCGGCTCCTGGTAAGCGCCCTTGCACAGGCGTACCCGGATGCCCTCGCGCAGCAGCATCGATACATCGTCGGCGGAACGGCGCAGGTACGCCTGGATCACCACCCCCAGGCCGCCCGGGTACTGGCGGTTCAGCCGGCACACCAGGTCGAGCGTGGCCTGCGTGTAGGCGGAGCCTTCCATGTCTACCCGCACAAAGGTCCCCAGGCGCACGGCGTGGTCGACCAGGCTGCCCACGATCTGTTCGGCCAGGCCAGGGCTGAGATCCATACCCATCTGCGTCAGCTTGACACTGACATTTGCGTCCAGCCGGCGCTCCCCGATAGCCTCGAGCAGCGCATGGTAGATCGCCGCCGAGCGCTGTGCTTCCTCGGGCGAGTGGACGTTTTCACCCAGGCTGTCAAGCGTGGCAGTCAGCCCATCTCGGTTGAGTGCGGCTGTAGCCCGCAGTACGTCTTCTGACTCAAGCCCGGCCACAAAGCGCGAGGAAACGCGCCGGCCGGCAGCAGAGGCTTCAGAAAACCTGCGAAGTGGCTGATTCTGCGAGAGCGAGATGAAGGTGGAGCGGAGA
Organism: uncultured Acidobacteriaceae bacterium; assembly: GCA_964243175.1. GTDB lineage: Bacteria > Acidobacteriota > Terriglobia > Terriglobales > Acidobacteriaceae > EB88. Next base: position 6,603 of record CAXTEW010000094.1, on the reverse strand, counting down.
ATAGCCATCGGTTGCCCCATTCTTGCATGTGCGGCCCGGCTTTCCTGGCCGCGGCTGAGGGCCACAGGGCTGTGCCCGTCACCCGCCGATATGCACCATGGTCCTGCCAGGCTGCAGAAAACCAGCCTCGCCGATATGGTGCCGTGCTTCCTTTTTCTGGATGGTGGCTTCGATAAACCGGACCATATCGTCGTCGGTGCCGCCGCGGCGCATCACCCCGTGCAGGTCATGGTCGAAATGCGAAAAGAGACAGGTCCGGATCTTGCCATCGGAGGTCAGCCGTACCCGGCTGCAGGCGCCGCAGAACGCCTGGGACACAGGAGCGATGACGCCAATCTCTCCTACGCCATCGTCGAACGTATAGCGGCGCGCTGTCTCACTCGGCGAATTAGCCGGTAGCGCGACCACCGGCCGGAAGCCGTGAAGCACTCGTAATACCTCATCAAGCGGCACCACGGTGTCGGGCGCCCAGATCCTGTCTTCTTCCAGGGGCATGAATTCGATGAAGCGCACAACGACATCCTCGTCGCGGGAGAAGCGCGCGAAGGGGACGATCTGGGCTTCATTGAAGCCGCGCAGCAGCACGCAGTTGATCTTTACCGGACCGAGGCCAGCCTCGCGGGCCGCGCGAACCCCCCGCAGCACATGCGCAAACGAGCCCGGCACACGTGTGATCCGGGCGAAAATCTCAGGCTCCACCGCATCCATGCTCACCGTGACCCGATCGAGCCCGGCATCGCGCAATGGCTGTGCCAGCTTCGCCAGCAGGTGCCCATTGGTCGTCAGGGCGAGGTCGAGCGGTTTGCCGGCCACCGTCCGCAGCCGGGCAAGTTCGGCAACCAGCTCCACCAGCCCGCGCCGCAGGAGCGGCTCTCCCCCGGTCAGGCGAACCTTCTCAATGCCGAGCGTGGTGAATACCTGCACGATGCGCAGGTAGTCTTCCATTGGCAGCTCACTCGGCGGGGTGTTCTCTTCGCCTGCGCGGCAGTACACGCAGCGGTAGTTGCAGCGGTCCGTCACAGAGATCCGCAGGTCGGTAATCTGCCGGCCAAACTTGTCGATCAGCCGCCGACCATGCGTGCCCACTACAGGCAGCGACACAGGCGGGGTCACAAGAGCCGGGATGTCAGGAAAGGTAACTGCCATGGTCAGTACTTGGCTATGTGATGCGCCGGGCGCGCGCATGGGCGCAAACCGCACAACACCCAGTGTAGCCGGGGCCCGCACAGGCAACCCTCTGGAGGCCGCAAATCGCACGATAGTCACGTGCATTGCTGCACATGAACATGGGATGATCACCGCAGGACGATGACTATGGGGAAGCATGGCGACCGTTTGGCTGTGCAGGCTTGCACATGCAGATCGTGTCGCCGCACTCTGCACGATCGCCTGCATTGCATTGCAGGTCGCTCCCGGTGGCGCGCCGCTTTTGCCCTGCTGCTCGCCACGCCCCTGCTGGCACAGAGCCAGACCGGCGAACTTCGCCTCCAGGTCACGGATCCCTCGGGCCTGGGCCTCCTCAGTACCGTCACCATACAGAGCACCGCCAATCAGGTACAGAAGAAGCTGGCCACCAGTGCCGGCGGCACGCTTGACGCTGCACGCCTGCCTTTCGGCACCTACCAGGTGACAGTGGAGCATGCTGGCTTCGCGGCCGCTTCCCTCCTCGTCGAGATCGACTCGGCGCTTCCCCGCTCGCTGCCAGTAAGCCTCTCGATCCAGGACACCGGCACCGCCGTTCACGTCGCCTCCCTCGGCCAGACCCTGCTCGACCCCGCACAGGCCGGCAGCGTGAATATCGTTGGCCAGGCTGCGATCCGGGATCGTCTCGGCTCGCTGCCTGGCCGCTCTGTGATCGACCTCGTCAACCAGCAGCCCGGCTGGCTCTATGAGGGCAACGCTGTCCTGCACCCGCGGGGCTCGGAGTACCAGACCCAGTTCGTCATTGACGGGATCCCCTACACGGACAACCGCTCCCCCGGCTTCAACGTGGAAGTGGAAGCCGAGGATGTGCAGTCGCTCAGCGTGTACACTGCCGGCTTTCCGGCCGAGTATGGCCGCAAAATGGGTGGCGTGGTCGAGTTGAACACCATCAAGGATCCCGGCCAGGGCCTGCATCTCACGACCGAGTCGAGCGGCGGCAGCTTTGACACGGCCAGCGCCTACCTGCTGGCGCAGTATGGGTGGGTACGCAGCACCGCGACCGTGTCAGCCCAGGGCGCCCACACCAGCTGGTTTGAGGACCCGCCGGTGCTGCAGAACTACACCAACGCCGGCACCACTGGCGACTTTTCGGGCCGCTACGAGTACAACCTCAGCCCCAGCGATCGCCTGACCTTCAGCACTCGCCACGAGTTTGATCGCTTCCTGGTGCCGAATGAGCAATTGCAGCAGGCCGCCGGGCAACGGCAGGACCGCGACACGCTCGAGACTGCCGGCTCTGCCGGTTACCAGCACATCTTCTCTCCCGATGTGCTGGCCAACCTGGTCTTGATGGTGCGCGACGACACGACACACCTGTCCTCGAACCCCGCTTCGACACCGATCCTGGCCGCCCAGGATCGTGGCTATCGCGAAAGCTATCTCAAGGCCACCATCTCCGCCAACCGTGGCAGGCAGGAGTGGAAAGCAGGCGCAGAGGCCGACTTCATCGACATACACGAGCAGTTCAGCGACCTCATCACCGACCCGACACAGTTCGACCCGAGAACCCCCGCCGGCTTCGCCTTCCAGCAACGGGGGGACGACCGGGAACAAGGCGCCTTTGTTCAGGACACCCTCCACTTCGGCCAGTGGAACCTGGCTGCCGGCGTGCGCTGGGACCATTACCGGCTCCTGGTCGACGAGAATGCCGTGAGCCCCCGCCTGTCGCTGTCGCGCTCGTTCCCGCAGCTTGGGCTGCTGGCGCATTTCTCCTACGACCGCATCTTTCAGACGCCTGCTTTTGAAAACATCCTGCTCTCCAGTTCGGCCGCCATCGCCTCGCTCAACCCGGAGATTCTTCGGCTGCCTGTTCAGCCATCCCACGGCAACTACTACGAGGCCGGCGTCGCCAGGAACTTCGCAGGGCAGCTGCGCCTCGACGTGAACTACTTCCTGCGGGAGGTGAATAACTACGCGGATGACGACCAACTGCTCGACACCGCCGTCAGCTTCCCCGTCTCTTTCCAGAAAGCGCATATCTACGGATCGGAGGCCAAGCTCGAGCTGCCGCACTGGCACGATCTCTCCGGCTTTGTGAGTTACTCCTACATCGTCGGTTCGGCCTACCTGCCGGTCACGGGCGGCCTCTTCCTGGGCGACGACGCCACCTCGGCACTGACGCAGACGAGCGGCCGCTTCTGGGACTCGCAGGACCAGCGCAATACCCTGCGCACCCGCATCATCTACCAGGTGGCTCCCCGCCTCTGGTTTGCGAGTGGGGCAGAATACGGCAGCGGTCTGCCGACCGAGTTCGACGGGGATGAGGCCGATGCAGTGGCGCAGTATGGCCAGCAACTGGTCAGCCGGGTCAATCTCGAACACGGCCGCGTTCTGCCGTCGCTGTCTGTCGATGCCTCCGCGGGTGCTGAACTGCTGCACGCCGAAAAAGCGACCCTGCGCCTTCAGATCGATGGCGCAAACCTCAACAACCGGATCAATCTGGTCGATTTCGCGGGCCTGTTCTCTGGCAATGCCGTGGCCCCGCCACGCAGCTGGAACGCCCGGCTGCGCTGGTCTTTCTGAGGCCGCTCCGCAACCGGATCGATCGGATCCGGCCTGCAATCTTTCAAGGCCTGCGGCAGCAGCGCGGGCGCCTGCTCACGGGCTGCTGTCGCCGTGGCCGATCGGGGCGAAGCCGCCTCGGTTCTCCGGCGCCATGGGGTTGATGCCGAAGTCCCATCCGTCCAGGTTGAACCCGCCGCCACGCAGGATCTCGACCAGGCTGTACTGCCCCAGGTTCAGGTCGCTTCGAGGCGTCACCCGCATCCAGTGGCCGCCTGGCAGGATCGTTCGCTCGACCGAGACCACCTCCGCACTGCCGTCTGCGGCGCCGCCGGTACCCAGCGCGCGCAGCTCCAGCGCCGAGGCTGCCCGCTCATTCTTCCAGACACGCAGCCGCACCAGAGCATAGGTGCTGTCGGCTGCAGCCTTCTGCGTCTTGTCGATCGCTGCTGCGGACGCGCCATGGGTGTCGACCACCATGGCATCCTCGCGCGCGGCGGTGTCGCCGGCGCTATCCAGCGCGATATAGAACACCGGCCGTGGCACATGGAACTCGACCGTCGCCTTGTACCCCTGCAGCCGGATCAGGTCGCGCGAGCCATTGCGCTCCCCATCCTGCGGAATGGCAACGCCCTTTACGCTGTGGCCCAGGTCGAGGTTCAGGTCGCCATCGCTCTGGCGGATGCGCAGCAGCTCCGGCGTGTCATTGAAGTGATCCAGCGACCAGACCCCGCTTTCGTCTGGCAAACGAAGCCCTGGCGCCACCTCCGGCTGCCGGGCGGTTTCATCGGCACGCTGCGCGGCGGCCTGCCGATCCAGCTCCGCAGCCTCCTGGCTCGCCGGGCTGTTCGGGTCTGGCTTCACGTCAGGGGCGTGGGCGTGGTTGTAGCGCTCGGTCGCCGGCCAGTCGATCAGCTCCGCGGGCATCTCCTCCCAGCCGTCTGCCCGCTCGGCGGAGCGAAAGCGCACCCGGCCTGTCTTCGTGTCGACCTCGTAGCGCAGCACCACCTGGTAGCTGCCATCTTTCAGAATCAGCCGCTGGCGGCCCGGCGCATCCTGCGCCCAGGCCGCAACGCAAGGCAGCACCAGCACGGCAGCAAGAACGGCGGTAAGCAGGCGGCGCGGCACGTCTCTAGGGTAATCGACAGCAACCTCGTTGTTCCATCGGCCGCTTTGCGGAGCACAAGCGCAGTGCACTGTGCCGAAAGGACCATCCTGCAGAAGCCGACGCTGGTACGCTGCATCCTGCCACGCCTGAGGTTTCCATGTCCCTGCTCCGTGTTCTGTCCAGCCTCGCCCTCTTTACCTCGCTGCTCCCCTGCAGCCTCCTTGCTCAGCAGCCGGCTGCCGCAGCGCTGTTAAACGAGGCTGGTCCAGAGAACTCCGCGATCGCGCAGCAGGCAGGGCAGTGGGATGTGATCGAAACAACCTGGGCCTCGCCAGCCTCTGCCCCGACGATCAACAGGCTGGTTGCCGAACGACGCATGATCGGCTCCTTTCTCGAAGAGGTGCTCGAACCTGCGTTCGACTCTCCACCGGCTGCCATCAAGCGCATAGACTACCTGAGCTTCAATCGCATCGAGGGTCGCTGGAAGTACGTCTCCATGGACACACGAGCCCCAGTCGGGCTGATGCCGGCGGCCAGCGTCGACCGTGGCGATGCGGCGACCATTCGACTGATCTTCGAGCCCTTCGCCGTCCCCGTTGCGGGCTCCCAGGTCACCGGCCAGCTCGTGCTGATGCAGGAGGTCATTGCCCACACCGATGCCGATCATGACCACAAGGATCAGTACTTCAACCTGGCCGACGGGACAGGCAGAAGCTGGCTCGGGCACCGCTACGAGTACGTACGCAGGCAGAGCCACTGAAGGGTGAAGCCGCCACTCCGTCAGTCCCTTCCGACGGGCGACGCGGACGCCTGGAGGCAGGCCCTGAGCCCAGCATTCCGCCCGGCTACCCGGCAGGCACACGCAGCACGTACAGCCGAAAGCCTCGCGGACCTTTCTCGGCGCGGGGAAACTGCTGCTGCGAGACCAGCGTGTAGTGCTCCCGGAGATAGCTGTCGAACCATGGCCACAATGCGAGTTTCCGGTAGTCGCCCGGCCCCTCAGGAAACAGCCATGCGGCGACAACGATGATGCGGGGGGCGTGCTGCAGCAGCTGGGCCTGGAAGCGTTGCTGCCCGGCAACGACCGCCGCGGGGAGCACGCCAGGCGTGGGACCGCTGTACACATTACCCCACGGGGACGGGGTCTGCGGAAACAGAAACTCGTCGTAGATAGTGCCCGTGGCCTCGCGCAGACCCAGATGCAGCAATGCATCGGTACAGCCGGAAACGATATCGATGCACTGTACCTCGCCGCTGAGGCTGCGCAGGCCTGCGGAGCCCGCCTGCCTCCTGAGTTGATGCTCGATCGCGTTCGTATCCGCGTCTGCCCACTGCGCCTGCCGCGCTCCCCGCAGATAGCTGGGTGCGCAGAGTACGACGCCGAAGAGCAGGCCCGCCCCGCCGACCATGCGCAGCGCCCGTGGCCTGCTGCGCGCTGCCGCGGAGAACTCCAGCGCCAGCAGCGGGAACAGGAAAGCCAGGTACGGGTAGCGATGGTACGAATAGCCCTTGCCCTGCAGCACAAACGAGAGCAGCCCAAGCAGCACACAGAAGACCAGCAGCAGCCGCTCCGGGGCGTTGGCCCAGCCGCTTGCCGTCCCGTCACCTGCGCCCAGTGCCGACCAGCCCCTCGCCCAGCCGCTTGAAAGGCGTTCTCCCCCTCGGAACCGCAGTATGCCGGACACCGCCCATGCCAAGGCCAGAAGTGTGAGCAGCTTACACACCGAAGTGGTCGTGCTGGCAGCCAGCAGCTGCCACCAGGCGCCATCCGCAAGGCCGGCGTGGTACGG
>CAXTEW010000093.1:0-10352 GCA_964243175.1 uncultured Acidobacteriaceae bacterium | reverse complement strand
GCTTGAGTGGTTGTACCCAATCTCATGGATGACGCTGCGGACCAGGGTCTGGAAATCGACATAGGCCCTGGTCGTAATTTCGCCGGCGATGACGACCAGTCCAGTTGCGGTCAGCGTTTCGCAGGCGACGCGCGAGTAGGGGTCCTGCTCCAGGCACGCATCGAGGATGGCGTCTGAAATCTGATCGGCAATCTTGTCGGGGTGACCCTCGGTGACCGACTCCGAGGTAAAGAGAATCTTATCGCGTGCTGACAATGGCTACTTCCTCCAGAAGGCGAGCGGTACCGGTCCTTTCCGGTACCCGGGCAATCGTCCCTGATCAAGGGAGAACGTGGCCAGGGAACGCAGGGAGGGGCTCGGCGGGCCAGCGGCATCGGTGCAGGAAGCCGGCCCAGAACGCTGCCAATCACTGATCCTACCTGAGAGGGGTAGCGCCGGCAAAGAAAGGCAGGCAGGCTGCGGGCAGGGTCGGTGAATGGTGCTCGCGAGGGGTTGAACGGCTACGGGCAGCGGCCTTCGCCAGACGATTACCGGGCGCGAACGCGGCGCGGCCGCAGCTTGAGCTCCCACACAAACAGGGTGAGCAGCAGGCATTGCAGGCCACCGAAACCCAGAACAAAGCGGGCATAGTTGAGCAGCAGTTCCGGCAAGGTGCCGAACCCGGCCATATCCATGTTGAAAATCACAGCCGCGCTCCAGGGGAAGGTCAGCCACTCGAGTGTCGCGAACCCTGTCTCAAACAGCTGGCTGGTCAACAGCCCGCCAACCCAGACCAGGTGCAACAGCACCATGTAGGCTGCGCAGGTGTAAAGGATAGCCGGGTACCGTGACCAGCGCGCACGCCACAACGAAGCCGCGACCAGCAGGCAGCCGGTTGCCAGCGCGACCATGACAGCGACGCCTCGTGGTTCCATCGCAAGATCTCCCATCGTAGTCATCAGGCTACCGCGCCCGGCGGAATCGCGTAGGGGCAGGCGCTTGCAGCGCGATGCGCAACAGCGCGGGCGCAGCCATTCTGTGGGCGTCTAGGCTGCCAGGGACACGTCCAGTAAACCTGCGTTTGCGCTGGCATGGGCACCCGCATCAGCAGTGTGTGCAGCGGTATGCGCTTCCACGAAGTGGAAAACATACCAGCTGCAGAGCAGCAGCGTCAGGATCATGAAAGCCACACCGGCCCAGCGGAGTCGCTGGTCGGTGACCTGTTCCTCCGGCTGGCGGGCCTTGCCGACATTCGCCGCGAACGCGATCCATTCCTGGTCATCGTCCTTCAGTTGTCCGCTCTGGTGGTAGGCGGAAAGGTAGCGCTGCACCCAGGCTTCCTCATCCAGGCCGCACGCCCGTGCGTAGCCGCGGACAAAACCTTTATTCAGCACACCGCCGGGCAGCGCGGAGAAATTCTCCTGCTCCAGCGCAAGCAGGTGCCGGCCGCTGATCTTCGTCACGCCCGAGATACTCTCCAGCGCCACTCCCCGGGCTTCCCGTTCCATGCGAAGATCCTGCCCAAACTGTCCCATGCTCAAACGCCTCTGCGCTTTGGGTGCCTTTAACTGTTACGTTATGGTTCATCGGCACAATGAGTCAAAACATTCAGTGACTTTGATACCCGGTCTCACGCGGGCGATACCTGCCTGGTTACTGTGGATGCAGGTCACACTGCCGCGAGCCTGGCCGGGTTGGGGGCGTCGTGAGCCGCCGGCCGGCTTTGCTACACTCGAATGGCTGCCGCGGCGCGATCCAGGCGGCAGATCGGTTCATCCCTCTCCATGAACAAGCTTGTCGTCGGCAACCTGCTGCACCGGCCCCTGCGCACGCTCATCACCATGCTGGCCGTCGCGATTGAAGTGGTCATGATCCTCTCGATCGTCGGCATCATGATTGGAGACGTTTCCAACTCGCGGATGCAGACCAGCGGCATCGGCGCCGATATCATCGTGCAGCCGCCGAACTCAAGCTTTTTCAGCGCCATCGGCGGTGCTCCTGTGCCCGCTAAAATCGCGGACGTCCTGGCGAAGCTGCCGCACGTGGCGGTCGCTGCGCCGGTGATTACCGACCTCAGCACGGTCGGCACCGTGGAAACGATATGGGGCATTGATTTCCCCAGCTATAACGGTCTCAAGCCGTTCGTCTTCGTTTCCGGTGGTCCCTTCCAGGGGCCCGACGATGCGATCGTGGACGACTACTATGCGCGTACCGACCAGGGCCACCATGTCGGCGAAACGATCCTGATCAAGGGCCACTCCTTCCGCATCGCGGGGATCGTCAGGCACGGCAAGGGCGGCCGCAAGTTTGTTCCTATTCGCACCCTGGGCGGACTGCTGGGCAATGCGAACAATGCTTCGCTCTTCTATCTGCGCAGTGATAGCGAAAAGAATCAGAAGCTGATCGAGAGCGAGATCAAGGCGACCCCCGGCCTGTCGCAATACAAAGTCCAGACCATCGAGGACTGGCTGTCCCTGATGACGCCGGAACACCTCCCCGGCTTCACCCCGGCGCTCGACTCGGTCATCACCATTGCCGTGATCGTCGGCTTCCTGGTCATCTTTCAGTCCATGTACACGGCAGTGATGGAGCGAACGCGCGAGATCGGGATCCTCAAGTCGCTGGGAGCCTCGCGCGGCTATATCGTCGCTGCCATGCTTGAGGAAGCCGCGCTGGTCACAGCGGCCGGCATCGTCCTTGGCATCCTGCTAACCGAATGCATCAAAGCCGCACTCGGTTACCGATACCCGACACGGCCCTTCATCATTCCGCCCGTCTGGTGGCTTCGATCGCTTATCATCGCCTTCCTTGGCGCTGTTCTCGGTGCTACCTATCCTGCCCTGAAAGCAGCCAGCAAGGACGCGATCGAAGCGCTTGCCTACGAGTAGAGGCGCATGGATACAATCCCCGGCAAAGCACCATTTCCTGTCGCCCAACCCCGCGCACTGCGTCGCCTGGCTCCGGGGCTTGCCGTAGCTGTGATCGCAGTGCTGTGGGCGCTGCACTGGCCGCATCTCGCGGCTGACTTTCCCAACAACTCGCCATGGATGGACTACGCCAAGTACACCGACGAGGGCTGGTACGGCAAGGCAGCCATCCATGCCACCCTGTTCGGCAGCTGGCGTGTGCCCGGGGACATGAACACGGCAGTAGCCCTGCCGGTCTGGCCAGCGCTGGAGTGGCTGGTGTTCCAGGCCACCGGGGTGACGGTCACGGCTGCCCGCGCCCTGGCACTGCTCATTTTTGCAGGCAATCTCCTGCTGAGCTATGCCGTGCTGCGGGCGGCACACGCCACGCGCACGGCAGCCGCCGGGGGCGTGCTGCTGCTTGCGGGCAGCATGTATCTCTGGGCTTTCAGCCGGCTGGCCATCCTGGAGCCTCTGCTATCCTTCTGGACGCTGGCCGGCTGGCTGCTTGCGCTTCGGCTGCCAGCGCCGGGAACAGGCGTGTCGAAACGCGGAAGAACCCTGCAACTGCTCGGCGTCGGTCTGCTGGCCTGCCTGGCCGTCCTGACCAAGACCACGGCACTGTTTCTGCTACCGGCGACGGTGGCACTGCTGGCTGGTGCCAGTGCCTGGCGGTGGAGGCGGGTGCTGGCGGATAGCGGCATCGCCCTGCTGGGTGGCGTGCTTCCCTGGCTGGCCTACTACCTGCTTGCCACGCGCCGCTATGCGCTGGACTACCACTACCTGTTCGCGGCGAACGACTGGCCCCGGCCCAAGGGCCTGCATAACCAGCTGCTGGCGTACTGGTGGGCGGCGCATGGCATGCTCTGGATCGGCCCCTGGCTGGTGTGCACCATGCTGGCGCTGCTCGCGCTGGCGCCGCTCCTGGCGCCTCGCTTCCGGCGCATGCCTCTGATCCACGCCTCAGTCCTGGCCGCGGCCGGCTACATCTTCTTCATGGGCTGGCACAACAGTCCCCAGCCCCGGTACTACATAGTTCTGGCCTACCCGGTGGTGTTTACGGCGGTATTAGCCGTACAGGCCCTGGCGGGCCGCCGACGCTGGCTTCCGCTACTCGCGACAGCCATGCTGGCGGTCATCTTTGCGCGCGATGTCTATAGCAGCGCCTGGTTTGCCAGGCATCCGCAGTACACCATGCTCCATGCGGCCGAAGGGCTGACGGCGTACGTGGATGCCCATCCGGAGCAGGGCCGGCGGCTGCTGCTGTCGATTTCCGGCGATGAAATCACACTCATGACGCATCTGCCCGCAATCTGTGACGACTTCGGAACAGACGACCTCGAGACCCGGATCGAGCGCTACCGGCCTGGCTGGTACGCGCAGTGGAACGAGCTGGACCCGGGCACGCTCGAGGATATCCAGAGCGCCGGCTACAGATTGGAGGCGGTGGCCCACTGGCATGCATTCGATGACGAGGATCGCGACAATCTGGTGCTGTACCGCATGAACCGGGTCGCAGGCGAGCAGCCTGGGCCCTAGAACTATGCCGGGGGCCTCCCGCCACGCAGACGGCCTGCATTGCCGGCGATCAACGCGCGGGAAGCGCAGGGGCGCCTGGTCGACTCGGCTCGAGGTGCCGGCCCAGCCGGTACACCAGTCCAACAGAGATCCCGAACTGCTCCTTGAAGTCACCCTGGGTGCCGCTGCTGTAGTCCGTCAGCAGGGCTTCCGGCTCGATCCGGAAAGCCAGCCGCGGGGAGCGGTTGAGATCGATAGCCCCACCGATGGCGCTGCCGAAGGCGATCTGGTCGCTGAAGAAGCCTATCTGCCCGGGCTCCACTTTTTGGCCCAGGTTATTGCGGCCCAGATCTTCGCTGAAGTAGCCGTAGGTTCCGCCGAATAAGGCATGCAGGCTCAGCGAGGCATGCTGGTTTGCGGCCAGCCGGTACTCCGGCCCGGCCATCACCATGTACTGGCTGACCGCGGGACCCTGGATGTAGAAGTCGTTTGGCGTGGCGCCGCTGGTGCCGTAGTAGCCGCGCACACTTGCGTCCGCCGCCCACTTCCTGGTCAGGAAATACGCGCCCTCGACATCAACGCCGCCCAGGTTGGAGCCCTGCAGCAAGGAAGGACCCGCATCAAAGTGCGTGTAGGCGAGCCCGCCGTAAATCTCGTACCGATTGTTGTAGCTCACACCGGAGAGCGTGTTGTTGGCGGCTACCACCGGCGGGTGGTACTGCGGCGCCTGTGCAAGCGCAGCGAGCGGCGAGATGGTGACACACACCAGCAGGGGTGCAGCAAACGCCAGCGTACGGCAGGCAAGGCGCTTCCGCGCAGAACAGGACCAGAAACAGGACAAAGAACAGGACCTCCGGGTACCAACCACCACTTTACATTGTGTCGCTGGTCCCGGTGCGCGCCACGCTACCAGTCCGATCCGTGGGCAGGCTGCTGCTGTAGGCTGGAAGTGTGATGGAACGCGATACACAGGCGCGCAAGCGGTTCAAAGACAGGCAGTGGGACAGCCTGGAAGCGATGATCGAGGCTTATGCCGCCGAGGCTGTGTTGATTGCCCAGGCAGACTTCCACGAGCAGCTGGGGTACGACGAAGCCTCGCTCGCCAGGCTGGAGCGCATCCTGAACCGGCTGTGCCCGGCGCCCGAGCCGCTCCCGTCTGATGACAGTGGGTGGCTTACCCTGCTGTGGGGCAGCTTCTTCGGGGAGCTGCTGCGTCACCTCCATGGCGGCGCCTGGGCCATGACGCTCTACCCCCGCGGCGAGTTCTCGGTCCCCACACTCGAGATCGGCGCTTCCCCTGCGGCTGCACCCTCCCGCCTGTACCCCATGATGAAGGTGAACCGCCGCCTGACTCTGGGAGCGGACGAGGGTATCCCGGCCTTCTACGCCATGCTGCGCACCCGGCTGGCTGCCCAGCCCCGACCCAGCTAAAGACGCAGGGACGGCTTTTTCGACGGGGTACGCGCCCCGACGCAGCCTCGGCTCCACTTATGAGACAATCCGTGCTGGTGGAGAAAAGACCCGCACACGGTATCGCGGGCAGCCCCTTATGCTGGATAACCTGTTTACACCGTCTCACCTCATCTTTGTGCTGGTCATCGCGCTGCTGGTTTTCGGCCCCCGCAAGCTCCCCGAGCTCGGCAAGGGGCTTGGTGAAGGCCTGCGCGGCTTCAAGCAAGGCATCAAGGGCGATCCGGAAGCCACCACGGTGAAGTCGGAAGCAGTGAAGACCGAGCCCGCGCCCGAGATAAAGTAAGAGACTGGCGTGCAGCACCGCTGCGCTGAACAGTGCCCCCGCCCCGGCTCCCGCTCCACGCGGGCAGTCCGAGTGGGGGCATTTTTCATTCCTGCTGCCGGCTGCTTCCACCTGGCGGCGCCACGCGGCTGGGCACCGCTGGTACCCGCACCTGTCTCCGCCTGCGTTTCACGCCGCGATCAGGGCGACCGCGGCCAGCGCGCAGCCCATCCCGAGCGCCTGGATCCGGGTGGCACGCTCCCGTAGAAAGATCGCAGCCAACACGATCGTAGCGCCCGGGTACAGCGACGACAGCACAGCAGCGACATCCAGCCGGCCGCCCAGCGAGGACAGCATGTAGCAGCCGTTGCCGCCTGCATCGAGCAGCCCTGCCAGCGCTGCCAGCACGAAGGGGACGCGCGTCGCAGGGAGGCCAGAGGCTGGCGCGGGCAGGAGTCGATCGCGATGGCGTAGCCGCGTAACGCACTGCGCCGCCAGCGCCACTGCCGTGCCGCCGACACGCGACAGCAGCAGGGTGCGCACCACGGGTGCATAGGCATGGCCTGGGCCCGGGCCAGCGCCGGCATGCAGTGGCCCGGCTGCAGCCTCCCCCGCAGCCGCGGCCGCATGCAGCCACACCAGCTGGAACCCGAAGCCCGCCCCGGCGAGCACCGCGAACAGGAGAGCTCGCTTGTCTGCAGTGCTTCTTCCAGGCGGGATTCGCCGCCCGGCTGCGTCCCGCGCGGAAGGGGTGTAGGCAATCAGCACAATTGCGGCTGCGGCAACGGCAAAACCGGCGATCGGCAATGGTGCAGGCGCGCCCTGGCTGCGCACCGCCAGAACGACCGGCAGGATCGCCGTGAGGAGGCCGGCCAGCGCCGCGGACAGCCCCATGGCGCCGAGCGAAAGCGCTTCGTAGAACACCATGAGCCCCAAGCCCCCGGCCACGCCGGAAATCAGCGCCCCGACCAGGGCAAAGCGGGGCAGAGCCACCGGCAATTGCGAGGAAAGCAGCAGCAACAGCAGGAGGCTGACACTGTGCGCAATGGAGACGACCAGGCTGGGCGCCGCCCGGCGTGTAGCGAGGCCGCCCGCGAAGTCGGCCGCGCCCCACGTCACGGCAGCAAGCAGGCCCAGCAGCACCGCTGCTGATGCCCCTGCTGCATGTGGTGGAAGCGAGTTCACTGGAGCTATTCTCGCAGCCCCGCCGGCCAGGAAGCGTAAAGGCGGCCTGGCGCGGCACGGGCAGGGTCTGGGCGCGGCGGGGTTTGAACGCAAGCAGCGGAATGTTTTGTCCCGGCAGGCATGCCAGTCTTGCTTACACCGGGCCGCCGGCAGCAGCCGGCCCAAGAGGGGAAGTGCGATGATAGCTGCGGCAATGGCAAACAGCGTGACCTGCGAGACCGGTCGGCAGTGGGAACAGGTACTGGCGCGTGATCCGCGCGCGAACTTTGTGTATGCCGTCACGACAACCGGGATCTTCTGCCGGCCAGGCTGTCCGAGTCGCCGCCCGGCCCGGGAGCACGTGCGCTTCTTCGCCGATGCCCAAGCCGCCGGCGCTGCTGGCTTTCGCGCCTGCCTGCGCTGCTGCCCCCAAAGCGAGACGCCGGCGTCGCTGCTGGCGAAGCAGGTCAGTGCGCATCTTCGCGATCAGCTGGATCGGCGGGTCAGTCTTGCCGAGCTGGGTCGCCTGCTTGGCGTCAGTCCGTACACGGTGCAGCGGGTCTTTACCCGCACAACCGGCCTGAGCCCACGTGCCTATGCGAACGAACTAAGGGCGGCACGGTATCGCAGCGCGCTGCAGCAGGGGGAGGCAGCGGCCGGCACACTCGCCCCTGCGGCGTCGCGGCCCCGGAATAGCGCTCGTCCTGTCGCGCGGATTACCGATGCGGTGTACGTGGCTGGTTTTTCGGGAACCAGCCGAGCCCACCACGCGGCGCCTCTGGGCATGGCGGCGAAAAGCTACCGGGCGCGAGGACGCGGCGAGCAGATTGGCTACATGGTGGCTCCGGTCACGGAGCCGGCAGGGAATGCCAGCACGCATCCCACTCACGCGCTGGGCATGGTACTGGTGGCTGCCACCCCGCGCGGTATCTGTGCGGTGCTGCTGGGGAGTGACGCAGCGGAGCTGGCCAGGGATCTGCGCGACCGCTTTGCAGGGTCCACGATTACCGAGGATCCGCTGTTGCAATCGCAGATGCTTGCCGTTCTGCAGACCCTGCACGAACCAGCCGCTGCCGCGGAGCTGCCGCTTGATCTGCGCGCGACTGCCTTCCAGGCGAGGGTGTGGGCTGCGCTGGCTGCGATCCCCCGCGGGGAGACCAGGACGTATGCACAGGTGGCCGCGCAGCTGGGCAAGCCCCGCGCGGTGCGTGCCGTGGCCCGCGCCTGCTCACAGAATCCGGCTGCCCTGCTGGTGCCCTGCCACCGGGTCCTGGGCAGCAATGGCAGCCTCACCGGGTATCGCTGGGGCGTCGAAAGAAAGCGCTTGCTGCTCGCGCTGGAGCAGCAGGAAACACCCGGTTCGCGATAAGCAAACGCGTTTGTCCTGAATCGGGACTCCGCGAGAGCGGGGTTCCAACGTGGAAATGGATGTTGAGCGTATCGGTCTGCGTGGAGCGGGAAGCAGACCGGGGCCTGCTTCCCGATGCTATTCTTGGGGGCAAGAGGAGATTCCCGGCTGAGTTTGGGCGCGCCCTCTGCCCGCCTGCTCGCCCAACTATTATGGCCACGATCACAGCACCATCTCCGACGCAGACGGCTTTTTCGGGAGCGGATATCAAGCACGATGTGAAAGATCTATCGTTGGCAGCGGAAGGCAAGCGGCGTATCGAGTGGGCCGGCGCGTCCATGCCCGTGCTCGCACTCATCCGTGAAGAGTTCCGGAAGACACAGCCGCTGAAGGGTGTGCGCGTCGCCGCCTGCCTCCACGTCACGACCGAGACCGCCAACCTGATGCTCGCGCTCAAGGATGGCGGCGCCGACATTGCGCTCTGCGCGTCCAACCCGCTCTCGACCCAGGACGAAACTGCCGCAGCGCTGGTTGCGGAATACGGCATCAAGACCTTCGCCATCAATGGCGTTGATACCGACGGCTACTACAAGCACCTGCTGGCAGCGGTCGACCACAAGCCGCACTTCACCATGGATGATGGCTGTGACCTGGTGACGCTGCTGCACACCAAGCGGCAGGATGCGCTGGCGGAGGTGATCGCCGGCACCGAGGAAACGACCACAGGCGTCATCCGCCTCCGTGCCATGGCCAAGGAAGGCGTGCTGCGCTACCCGGTCGTCGCCGTCAACGACGCGCTGACCAAGCACATGTTCGACAACCGCTACGGTACCGGCCAGTCGACCATGGACGGCATCATCCGCTGCACCAACGCGCTGATCGCCGGAGCACGCTTCGTGGTCGCCGGCTACGGCTGGTGTGGACGCGGACTGGCCATGCGTGCGCGCGGCATGGGCGCCGAGGTCATCGTCACCGAGATCGATCCGACCAAAGCACTTGAAGCCGTGATGGATGGCTACCGCGTGATGCCGATGGAAGAAGCAGCCAAGGTGGGCGATATCTTCGTGACGCTGACTGGCAACAAGAGCGTTATCCGCAAGGAGCACTTCGAGTTGATGAAGCATGGAGCGCTGGTTGCGAACTCCGGCCACTTCAACGTCGAGATTGACATCCCTGCGCTCGAGCAGCTTTCGACTGGCCACCGCACCCCGCGGAAGTTCGTGGAGGAGTACACGATGCAGGACGGCCGCACCATCTGCCTGCTGGGCGAGGGCCGCCTGATCAACCTGACCGCCGCGGAAGGACACCCGGCGAGCGTGATGGACATGAGCTTTGCCAACCAGGCACTGGCTGCCGAGTACCTGATGGCCGAGCACAAGAACCTCGAAAAGAACGTCTACCCCGTTCCCGAAAACCTCGACAAGCGGGTGGCCAAGCTCAAGCTGGAGGCCATGGGTGTGGACGTCGATATCCTGACGCCCGAGCAGGAAGCCTACCTGGCAGGCTGGTCGGAAGGTACCTAATCCTCCCCTACTTGTTTTCCGAGAAAAGCCCGGCGATTGCCGGGCTTTTCTTTTTTAGAGGACTCGGAAGTCACGAATGGCAGAGTCAACCGCAGGTCCTTCGACTTCGCTCAGGGTGACCCCACCCGGGGAGTGGAACGGCGCGGGTAGGAGTGCTGAAGCCGCAGGCTGCACGGCGG
>CAXTEW010000092.1:0-10450 GCA_964243175.1 uncultured Acidobacteriaceae bacterium | reverse complement strand
CAACCCGTTCAAAATGCACCAGCCGCGTGCCCCCGGTCAGGCTGGTGCCGGAGAGAACCTCCAGCTGCCCGCGATCCAGTCCCAGGTCATTCTGCCCTACGCCATAGGGCAGCGAGTCGGTCAGGATGTAGCTATCTGATCTCGCTCCCTTGTGCTGGGACAGTGGCACGCCGAGGTACAGTCTGCCCGACTTCGCGTCCCAGACAACAGGGAGCGCTGCCTTCTGGTTGCGCATGTCGGCGGTCGCAGCAGTGGCCGCTCCTGCACCCGGAGAAGCCTGGGCCACAAGAACGGCGGGCACGGTGCAAAGCAGCGCGTACGAAAGAAGGAGGGCGCCGCAGCGATGTATTTCGGATTGCATACCACTTTGTAGCACGGTCGGAGGGTGTGGCGGCTCATGCGCGCTGCTGTTCAGCACGTCTTCGCACCGGAATCTACCAGGGGTTAGGCAGGCAACTGGAGCCTGCGTCGAGTAGCCTCCCTGCTGCCGCGACCTGCCGGGAACGCGGCGGGGTCCTGCACTAGTAAATGCAGGGCCCCGCAACAGCCTGCGCGGGGAGCAACCCAGTCCCGTAGCCACTCGCGCCGCGCAGTCTGAGCGTGCCCGCAGCCAAAAGGCCGCTGCAAGGCGCAGCGGCAAACCGGGTGGCGCCGCGACGAGGGCTACAGGCAATGCATAACCAAGCCCTACCTACAGGCGGCTGCGCCCTCGTCCGAACGCAAGGTACAGGATCACCAGGAGCAGAATCAGGCTAAGACCACCGCCACCGTAGTAGCCGACGCCGGGGCCCATGTAGAACCCACCACCACCGAACAACAGAAGAAGGATCACGAGAATGAGTATGAGAGGCATGCGCGGGAGTGTAGCACGGCGGATGCGCCGAGGGGCATCCCTCGAAAGGAGGAAGCCAGGCCGGCACTGCCCGGTCGCAGCGCAAACGTGTGCCGCTTTCCGCAATTCACTGGCGACAAGCGATCGCTCGCAACGGTTTGGAAGGGCTTATACGGTGGGCGAAGTCGGCCCTGCGAGTGGCTGATCACGCCCGAGGATGCCCAACTGCTCGTACACGGGCCGCATGTCTTCGCGGACCGCCGGCATGGCTCGTGCGAACCACAGGCCGCCCAGGCAGCAGACGGCCCCGGTAAGCTCGACCGTGTGAGGCGCCCCGATACTGTGTGCGAGGCCGCCAGCCAGCAGGCTGCCGAAGGGCGCCATCCCCACAAACGCCATGGTGTAGTAGCTCATCACGCGGCCCCGCTTTTCTTCTGGTACCAGCGTCTGGATGATCGTGTTGCTCGCGGTCAGCCCCTGCATCATGCCCCAGCCGACAGCCAGCATCAGCAGCATCGACAACCACAAGACGTGCGAGGTGCCAAAGAGGATGAGCCCGGCCCCAAAGACTCCCGCGGCGATCGGGATCATCTTCAACAGGCCTTTCACTGAGCGGCGAAGAACCAGCGAGAGTGCCGAAACCAGCGAGCCGACGCCTGCCGCACCCATCAGAAATCCAAGCGTGTGCGCGCCGCCGTGCAGCACCTGGCCTGCAAAGAGCGGCATCAGCACCATGTAGGGCCAGCCCATCAGGCTCACGATGGCGAACATCAGCAGGATAGTGCGGATGGGCCGGTACCCGGCTACGTAGTCCCACCCTTCGCGCAGTTGCACGATCATGCCAGTGGTTGCTTTCACTGCCCTCGGGGCGGCGATACGCATCATCAGCAGCGAGACGATGACCGCGATGTAGCTCAGCCCATCGATAAGGAAACACCAGCCCTCGTTGAGAGCGGCGATGATGATGCCCGCGATCGAAGGACCAATCAGCCTCGCCACATTGACCATGGATGAGTTGATCGCGATCGCGTTCTGCAGGTCCGCGCGCTCATCAATCATCTGCACCATGAACGATTGCCGCACTGGCATATCAAAGGCATTGATCATGCCACCGAGCATGCTCAGCCACACGATCTCAGGGATGGTTATGCGGTGCGACAGCGTCAGCGCGGCCAGGATGAGCGATTGCGTCATCGCCCCCACCTGTGTCCCGATCAGGACCTGTCGCCGGTCCATGCGATCGACCAGGACACCGGCAAAAGGCGCCAGAAGAAAGGTAGGGATCAGTCCGGCAAAGCTCACGGTTCCGAGCAACAACGCGGATCCAGTAAGCCGGTACACAAGCCACGAGGTGGCCACGCGCGTCATCCAGGCGCCGATCAGCCAAACACTCTGACCGGTAAAGAAGAGTCGGAAGTTGCGACCTCGCAGTGCGCGCCAGGCATGCGCATACCTGCCCCTGGTGCGTTCGGGGCCGTTCTCGACATGGGGAAGGCTGGTTGCCATGGTGCCGCTCGGCTGCCCCGGTCACTCGGGAGATCGCAGCTCTAGTGTGCGGCGACCTCCTGCTTCTGGCCTTCACGCGGGTTGTTGCTGCGCAGCAGAAAGGCAAGCGGAATCATGATGAGTGCGGCCAGAAACAGGATCCAGAACACATCGACGTAGGCGAGCACTGTTGCCTGGGATCGCAGGCTGTTGAGTATCTGCCCGTTGGCCAGTTGCTGGGCATTGGCGGCACCCATCTTCAGGCTGAACGTGCCCTGGTATTGGCCAAGTGACTGCAGGTAGTTGCTGCTCGAGGGTGTGACGTACTTCAATAACTGGTTGTCGTGGAACTGGGTCCGCTGCGTCACCTCGGCGTTGGTCAGCGCGATCAGGATCGATCCACCGATGTTGCGCACGAAGTTGATCAGGCCCGAGATTTGGTTCGACTTCTCCCGCGGCAGGCCGAAGTAAACAGCGGTGGTAATCGAGATGAACACCAGCGGGATGGTGCCGATCTGAAAGACCCTCAACCAGGAGGAGGTACTGAAGGAGAGACCCAGATTGAGCTTGGTGGCGGTCAGGTAGTAGGAGCCGGCAAGACAGAGGAAGCCGAACGCGATGATATTTCTGGCAGGAAACTTGGTGATGGCCTGGCCCGCGAAGGGCATCACGATGATGAGTGCGAGGCCGCCGCCCGAAAGCGAGAGCCCGGCAATGGTTGCCGTGTAGCCCAGCTGCGCCTGCAGGAACTGCGGCTGCAGCACGGTGGTAGCGTTCAGCAGGCCACCGGTCAGCAGCATCAGAAAGCAGCAGACCGCAAAGTTTCGATTCTTGAAGAGCCGCAGCTCCATCAGCGGCGACTTGGCGCCCCACCACTGCCAGGCGATGAGCGCGATGAACGCGATGATGAAGGTGATTCCGAAGAACTGGATGAAGTGCGAGCCGAACCAGTCCTTCTCCTCGCCCTTGTCGAGCATGACCTGCAGGGCGCCCATGGAAAGCACCAGCAGCGCAACACCGATGTAGTCAACGCGGAAGAAGTTCTTCAGGTCGGAGACGCTCCAGGGCGGGTCCTCGACAAGACGGGTCGTCAGCACGAAAGCAAGAATGCCAACCGGAATATTGATGTAGAAGATCCAGCGCCAGCTGTAGTTATCGGTAATCCAGCCACCTATGGTTGGGCCGATCGAGGGAGCCAGCACCGCCACCAGCCCGTAGAGGGCGAAAGCAAGCCCTCGCAGTCGCGGCTCGAAGGAGTCGGCCATGATGGCCTGGGCCATCGGCTGCAGGCCGCCACCGCCCGCGCCCTGGAATACCCGCGCAATCAGCAGCAGGGGCAGCGACGGGGCGATGCCACACAGGAACGACGAGATGGTGAAGACCACGATGCAGCTGAGACAGAAGCGCTTCCGGCCAAGACCGCTCGCGGCCCCTCCGCCCATCGGCAGCACGATCGCGTTCGCGACCAGGTACGAGGTCAGGACCCAGGTGCTCTCATCATTGCTCGCCCCCAGCGACCCGCCGATGTATGGCAGCGCCACGTTGGCGATGGAGGTATCGAGCACCTCCATGAACGCGGCCAGTGCTACCGTGGCGGCGATCAACCATGGATTAACCCTGGGCTTCCAATTTGCGTCGTACTCCCCTGCCATCTACACCCCGCCCAGCTTCTCTGTTGTTGCCACGCCCCTTTGATTCACCGGCGCAGGCGAAGACGCGGAATCTTCCCTCGTTCAGGCTCCCCACCCTTCACGAGCCTGCGGTGCACGCTTTGTGGACCTGGGAGGTCTACTTGTCCAGGTTATCGAGGCGCCCTGCGAGGTGCTCGTCCAGGAAGGCCAGGGTGCGGGCCTGCGCTTCATCTGCCTCGGCCTTGCTGTAGCTGCCGCGCTCGTCGCAGTTGAAGCCGTGCCCGGCGTCATACAGGTAAACCGGAACCTCCGGATGCGCGGCCTCGATCGCCTCCACATCGCTCATGGGAATGTGTTCATCCTGCTTGCCGAAGTGCAGCATGATGGGTGCCTTGAGAGGCGTGTCTTTGAACTTGGCGATATAGCCGCCGTAGTAGCCGACCGCCGCGCTGACCGGCATACGCGCCGCGGCTAGCCATGCGATGCTGCCGCCCAGGCAGTAGCCCACAATCCCGACCTTGGTCTTGTACTCGTCGCGCCCATACTCGACCGCCGCCAGCGTGTCTGCCGCGCACAGGTCCATGTTCATCTTCTGGGCGATGGCGATGCCGCGCTGCATACCCTCAGCGTCATAACCGACCTCGAAACCGCGCTCGTAGCGGTCGAACAGCGCCGGCGCAATCGCCAGGTACCCTTGCGCTGCATACCTGTCGGCAACCGCACGGATGTGGTGGTTCACGCCAAAGATCTCCTGCACGATCACCAGTGCGGCCTTGGGGTCGCCTTCAGGGCTTGCCACATAGGCACCAAACTCAAAGCCGTCGGCTGCTCGCAACTGCACCATCTCACTCATCGTTCATTCCTTGTTCTTGGGGATTTACCGCCGGGGATCGTTCTGGCTGACCGCCCAGTAATCTGTGCGCGCCACGACCTGCGCCGGCAGGTCATTCTTCAACTGTACCTGCAGGCGATGAAGACCGGGAGTCAGCTCGGTGGGATGAAAACTGAGCATGTAGCGGTTGCGAGCATGGCTGGCCAACTCGGAAACGCGATCCTCAAAGGCGTGCTCGGACGTAAAACTGGCTGCTTCGCCGCCGCTCATCACGGCCAGTGATTTCGCTGCGTTCCGCTTCATCGCGTTGGCGGCCAGCACGGCAAGCGACAGCAGGCTGCCGCTTCCAGGATTCGTCAACTGGTCAAGAAATTCGGCTTTGGCCGGGGACCAGGTCAGGCTCAGCACCAGCGTGTTGCTGGTGCCGATACGCTCGACCAGGTCGGGCGCGCTTACCAGCTTGCTGCCATGGTCGCGCGACTCGCTCAGCAGCAGCAGGATCCGGCGGCGGTCGGCCGGACGCCGCTCCAGCAGGTCGATCGAGTAGCCGGCCGCGTCCAGCAGCGCGGCCCCGCCATCGCCTGGCTCCAGCCCCTGCAGATCGTTCTGCAGCAGGTCGGTGTCCTTGGTCCAGCTTTCGCGAAACTCGATCTGCGAATCGAACTCCACCAGCGTGACCTCGCCATTGCCATTGCCGAGAAACAGGTTGAGCAGCGGGGCAAGGCGGGCGAACTTCGCGAACTGCAGTTCGCTGGTGCGGCCTTTCTGTAGGCACACCACCAGCGAGACCGGGGTCATGTCCAGGTCGTCATCCACGTGGATCTTCTGCGGGACCCCGTTATCGGTGAGCGTGAACGCGTCTGCCCCGAGGCCGTAGATCACCTCACCGGATTTCTGCTCGACCAGTGTCGGCACCAGGACCAGGTTGGTGTTGACGCGAAAGGTTGGCTCGTCATTCCCCGTCTGGCCAGTAGCCTCACTCGGCGCGAGAACCGGAGGCGAGGCTGCAGGCGTCTGCGCATGCGTGTAAAGCGCCATGCAGAGAAGGCCTGGCAGCAGGCACAGCGGTGTCAGCCTACCCATCTTCCGCGACCCGCTTGTGCGCGTCCATTTCGGCAGTCCAGCGCAGAAAATGAGTGAGCTGCCGGCGCTCGCGCCACGTAAACAGCAGCACATCCTTCCCGGTCAATGTTTCCGCATGCATGCCCGAGTAGGTCTCAATCCGCCAGCGGATATAAGCGCTGCGCCAGGGGCGCAGCCGCGAGCCGCGGGTCGCGTTCCAGATGAAACGGAGAGGGGCCAGCATGCGTTTCAGTATAAGACCGCCTACCCGGGCCACTTCGTGGCTTGTGTCCGTGATGCTTGCAGCCTGTCGTCCGTGATCCTCCCGTTGGTCGGGGTCAGCCTTCGCCAGAAAACGACCAACGGGAGTCCGCCGATCATGCCGCACAGCAAGCCCCCAGGACACAAGCCACGAAGTGGCCTCCAGCCGAGCAGGCGGTTTGTCTTTGCGAGGTAAACTGGAGGCACATGATCCCCACTCTTGAATGGACTGATGCCGGCGTTCGCTTCCTGGACCAAACGAAGCTGCCGCTCGAAGAGACCTACGTGCTGGCCACGACGTACACCCAGGTTGCCGATGTGATCACGACGATGGTGGTGCGCGGTGCGCCCGCGATCGGCGTTTCTGCCGCCATGGGAGTGGCGCTGGGTGTTGCCGGCAGCCAGGCCCCGGATCTCGCCGCGTTGCGTCCGGAGTTTGAGACGATCTGTGCCACGCTCGCAGCAACCCGGCCGACAGCCGTTAACCTTTTCTGGGCGATCGCCCGCATGCGCGACCGCTTCGAGACCCTCGTTGCTCCGCAGGGAGCCACGGTTGCGACGGTGCGCGAGGGCCTGATCCACGAAGCCCGCCAGATGTACACCGAGGACATTGCCGCGTGCGAGACCATGGGCAGTTTCGGGGCCTCGCTGATGCCGCGGCAGGGCGGGGTGCTGACCCACTGCAATGCAGGCGCTCTGGCCACCTGCGGCTACGGCACGGCGCTCGGCGTCATCCGGTCCGCAGTTTCATCGGGTGCGACGCTGCGGGTGTACGCCGATGAAACGCGGCCCTTTCTGCAAGGCGCCCGCCTCACCGCGTGGGAGATGATGCATGACGGCATCCCGACCACCGTGCTGTGCGACAACATGGCTGCCACGCTGATGCGCCAGGGCAAGATCCAGGCGGTGGTGGTTGGCGCGGACCGCATTGCCGCGAATGGCGACGTAGCCAACAAGATCGGTACTTACGGCGTGGCCATCCTGGCGAAAGAGCACGGCATTCCCTTTTATGTCGCTGCTCCCTGGTCGACCGTCGACACGGCCACCCCGGACGGCGAGCATATCGAGATCGAGCAGCGTGCCTCGAGTGAGGTGACGCACCATGGCGGCCGCCAGCAGACGCCGCACAATGTGGACATCGAAAACCCTGCCTTTGATGTCACGCCGGCCAGGTACATCACGGCAATCATCACGGAGCGCGGCGTGATCCATGCGCCTTCGCAGGCCGGGGTGCTGGCGATGGAAACAGCCGCTGCCGGCGCATCTCTCCCCGCTTGAGACGACGCCTTCCCCACGCCGCGCTTCTGGTGCTGGCTGCCGGGCTGGCCGGCGTCGTCATCTATCTCACATGGCCCGCGCGAGCCGCCGTCTTCTGTGAACAGCTGCCGCAGCTCACCGCCCTCGCCATGTGCGCCGCGACCCTGGTCGTGTTCAGCTTCCGTGGCATGGCGCTCGCCCGCGCCGAGCGCTCCCGCGGCGGCGCAGGGTCGGCAGCCGACCTGCGCGTGCCAGGCGGGGCGGCCATCCTTGGGGCGCTTGCTTTCTTCCTGGCGGCACATTTCATCGCCCAGTACCGCAAGCCGTGTGTCGCTGTGCAGCAGCAGCTGCTCGATCAGAAAAAGGCTGCCGCCTCTGGGCAACACCCCTAGACAAATCGCCGGACCATCCATGCAGGGCATCGCCGACTTTGATACCGGGACAGCTGCTGCTTGCGGCCTTCTGCAGGCACACGTAGATTGCATGCCAACGCACCCGCACGCCGCTTCCAGGCATCGGCCACTATCTTTCCTCGGAGTCTTCCATGTTGAAGGGCTTTCGCGATTTCATTCTGCGGGGCAATGTCATCGATCTTGCCGTCGCTGTCGTTATCGGCGCTGCGTTCACCAGTATTGTTACGGCGCTGGTCAAGGACCTCATCACACCCCTGATTGCGGCGACCGTTGGCAAGCCGGACTTCTCTGCCTTCAAGGTGACCATTCATGGCGGCGCTTTCCTGTATGGCGACTTCGCTACTGCGGTCATCAATTTCCTGCTGGTCGCGGCGGCGGTGTACTTCTTTGTCGTGCTTCCAGCCAATACGGTGATGAGGCGGCTGCACCGGGCCACAACCGACGTGCCTACAACCAGGGTCTGTCCCGAGTGCCTGAGCGAAGTGCCGTTGGCGGCGCGCCGCTGTGCCCACTGCGCGCAGCCGCTATCCGCTCTCTAGGCAAGCCGGTTCGAGCCTGTTCATCGCAGAAGCAGCCTGTATCCACGGCTGGATACAGCTTTGTTCCGTGCGGGCTGTCGCAGGCGATACACTCTAGCCATTCCCCGCAAGGAGTACCGCCGCTTGCCTCTCCGCCTGGTTTCTGTCGTTCTTCCTGCTGCTGCCCTCGGTCTCTCGTTCGTCGCCTTCCCTACCTCCCCGTCGGCGCAGACACCATCCGCGCCGGCGCTGCCGCAGCAGGTCTTCGGCTTTCGCGACTTCTCTACCGAGCAGGCGAAATGGGATCGCGACTTCCTTGCTGTTCCCGACGCGAAACTGGCGGGCGAAGCGCTCAAGACGCTGACGGCCGAGCCCCACGTCGCCGGCACACCTGAGGACTATAAGACGGCGCAGTATGTCGCCGAGAAATTCAAGGCTGCTGGTCTCGAGACAGAGATTGTGAAATACACGGCGTGGCTTAACCACCCGGGTGAGCAGCACCTGACGATCATGGGCAAGGACGGCAAAGTGCTGTTGCAGGGCCCAACGCCCGAGCACGTGTCGAGCGATCCGTTTCAGGATGATCCGCGCGTCATGCCGGGCTTCA
Source organism: uncultured Acidobacteriaceae bacterium (assembly GCA_964243175.1). Lineage (GTDB taxonomy): Bacteria > Acidobacteriota > Terriglobia > Terriglobales > Acidobacteriaceae > EB88. The sequence continues at coordinate 1,552 of CAXTEW010000092.1, read as the reverse complement.
ATAGTTCCTCGGCGTCAGGCGACGCGACAGCGCCGGTGGTGTACGCCAATTACGGCACGCCTGCGGACTTCGCCAAGCTGGACGCACTCGGTATCTCGGTCCGCGGCAAGATCGTGCTGGTGCGCTACGGCACCAACTATCGCGGAGTGAAAGCGTATGTTGCGCAGGAGCATGGAGCAGCCGGCGTCCTTATTTACTCGGACCCTGCGGACGACGGCTATGCACGCGGCGACAAGTACCCGGATGGACCGTACCGACCGGATACCGGGGTGCAGCGCGGATCCATCCAGTACATGTTCCAGTACTCGGGCGACGTGACGACGCCGGGTGTGGCGTCGACCCCGGACCTGCCTCCATCGCAGCGCCTCACGCCTGAGAAATCCCCCAGCCAGCCTCACATCATGTCGCTTCCTATCTCGTACCATGATGCGGAACCGATCCTCGCAAACCTTGGCGGCCCCGGCGCGCCAACCGGCTTCCAGGGCGCGCTGCCCTTTCACTACCACGTGGGTGGCACACCGGACGTCACAGTGCACCTGCAACTGCATGAGGATTACGCCTATCGCACCATCTGGGATGTGATCGGGCGTGTGCCCGGCACGACCGACAGCAGTAACTGGGTGATCGCCGGTAACCATCGCGATGCGTGGACCTATGGCGCCGTCGACCCGAACAGCGGCACCGCGGCGATGCTTGAATCGGTGCACGGCGTGGGCGTGTTGCTGAAGGAAGGCTGGAAGCCGAAGCGCACTGTGATTTTCGCTAGTTGGGATGCGGAAGAGGAAGGCCTGATCGGTTCGACCGAATGGGCCGAGCAGCATGCAGCGGAGTTAAAGAATGCAGCTGCCTACTTCAACATGGATGTCGGTGTGTCCGGCCCCGAGTTCAACTCCTCCGCCGTGCCGTCGCTCAAGGACTTTGTACGGACAGTGACCCGCGAAGTCGCCAGCCCCAAGGGCGGCAGTGTGTACGACGCGTGGCTCGATACGCAGCGGAACCAGCGCGGGCGCATGGCCAACAACGGCTTCAACGAGCAGCGCCCCGGCGCCGCGAAGAGCACGGACCCGGTGCGCATCGGCGATCTCGGCTCCGGCTCGGACTACACGCCGTTCCTGCAACACCTGGGTGTGCCGGCGACAGATATCGGCTCCGACGGACCCTACGGTGTCTACCACTCTGTCTTTGATAACTACGCATGGTTTACCAAGTTCGCCGACCCGACCTTTGTGTATGAGCAGCAGCAGGCACGTGTGTTCGGGCTCGAAGTACTGCACATGGCGGATACCGACGTGCTGCCCTATGACTATGTGACGTATGCGAAGGAGATAGCCGAGTATATCGACGCAGCGAAAGCCAAGGCACAGGAAGCGTCGCTTACCCTCGACACGACAGCTGCCGACGCTGCTGTGCAGAAGCTCCTGGCTGCCGCCGGCGCGGTCCACGCAAGGCAGGCGAGCGCTCCAGCTGCCGCCGATGCTGCCCTCAACACCGCGCTGCGACAGGCGGAAGCAGACCTGCTGTCAACCACTGGCCTGCCCAACCGCTCCTGGTA
>CAXTEW010000091.1:0-10459 GCA_964243175.1 uncultured Acidobacteriaceae bacterium | reverse complement strand
GCATCCAGCTGCTGAAGGACAGAACAGCCATGCAACAGCTGATCGCACCGAAGCTGGATATCGTTGTTGATCATCGCGGCAGCAGCGCGGCGCAGATCACCGAGTAGGGTGTCATAGAGCGCGACTACGAGACCCACCACAGACGCCTGCTGCGTTGCCGCCTGCCGGTACGCAAGAGATGCAGACACGTTCGTCATGAGTTGCTGCTCGAGCTATTCGGGTCAAGCAGAGCCTGAACCTGTTTGATGTGTTCCGGCAGCTGCTGCAGGGCTACATCGATGGTGTTGTAAAGCGTGGTCAGCCGGGTCTGCTCGGTCGTAAGATACGCTTCGAGACTGGTTGTCTGGTTGGTCAGATCCGTATTTTCATTGCTGATACTGCTGAGATCGACGGTGAATGCTCCGCCGCTGATGTTGGTGTAGGTGCTCAAGGTGCCGGCCAGGTTTGCCGCGAAGCCATTCAGGGCTGAACCCTGGAAGAAGGTGGCAACGGCAGTGGAATTGTCTGTGATTGCATCATCGAGGGTGCTGGCGTCGAGCGACAGGGTGCCATCGGCGTTGGTCGAGATGCCGAGCGATGCCAGCGAGGAAAAGCTGGTGCTGCCGGAAGAATAGTTCGTCCCCGCCAGCAACGCAGACTGAAGCCCGGCAACGGCGCTGTCTCCGGAGAGTGCTCCCGCCGTGGAAGTGGTGGGGTTGTAGGTAAACTGGCTATTCACATCTGTAATTAAAGTGTTGTAGCTGGAGACAAAGGCGCTTACAGCGGTTTGGATCGCAGAGCTATCCGGGGCGACGCTGACCGTTGTCGCCGTCGAAGAAACGCTTTGCAGATTCAGCGTGAGACCTGCGATAGACCCTGTGACCGTGTTCGATGCACTGGTGATCGGAACGCCGTCAACGGTAAGTTGCGCGTCGCTGCCGATTCCACCGGGAGGCCGGATGAAGGTCAAGCCGGTCGCGGCTGCGACAGTGATGTCGGCTGCCGCGCCAGAAGCGTCGGAGACCAGCGAGAGTCGGGCGCCGCTGCTGTCGGTAATGACACTCGCCCTCAGGCCAAGCGATTGTGTGTTGATCGAGGCGGCAAGCTGGTCGAGGGTTTGTCCCGTGGTGCTGATGGTCGTGGCCGCGCCGCTGCCCTGCGAGAGGCTGAAGGAACCCGCGCCGAGCACAGCGGTGCTGCTGGCGACGCTGCTGGAGTACCAGGATCCGGTAGACGCCAGCGCCTGTACCGTGATCGTGTGACTACCGCTGGCCGAGCCGGGTGCGGAGGAGGCTGTCACCGCCGCGCTATTGGACGAGGAAGCCGTCACGGTGCTGAGGGCACCTCCAAAGTCGCCGAGGGCGTTGACACTGTCGGTTACCGACGATGCTTCGCTTTCGAGTTGGGTGAGGGCGGTGGCCTGCGCAGCCAGCGCGGTCTGCTGTGTCTGCCACTGGCGCTCCGAAGCGCGGTCGGCGTAAAGAATGGCGTTAACCGCCGAGGTCACATCGATGCCGCTGGATGTAGAGCCGAGGGCGGATAGAACGCTGCTGACAAGAGAGGGTGTGCTCATAGGTGCGACGCTCCTACTTGAATCCAGTGAAAACGAAAGTTACAGCAAGTGACTAACTTCTCTGATCGGGCATATATGGGATCTGAAGTGGGCCGAAACAGAAAGGGGCCCAGAACAGAAAGAGGCGCAGTTCCATGCGGCGACGAAGCGGCACACCCGGGTTGCGGGTGTGCCCTTGCCAGTCAGGGCGAGCGCGTCGCAGGGTTATGCGCTCGTGCTCGCCAGGCAGGTTTTACTGCAGCAGCTTGAGGACAGTCTGAGCCTGCTGATTTGCCTGCTGCAGGGACGAGATACCGGTCTGCTGCAGGATGCTGTACTTCGTGTCATTCGCAACCACCGAGCTGATGTCAGCAGAGGTGATGTTGCTCGAGGCGCTCTGCAGATTCTGCGATTCGTTGGTATCCACAGTGGAGGCAGCCTGCAGCTGTTCGACTGCCGCACCCAGCGTGCCGCGCTGCGCTGATACTGTCGAGATAGCCCCCGTAATCAAGACCAACTCGGCAGCTGCACTTGTCGTAGTTGCCAGTGCTGATCCGCCCGAGCTGAGCGTTAGAAGCGCAGCGCTGACCGTCGCTACTGCCGCGCCAATGGTGACCGCGCCAGCTGACGTGCCATCACTTGTAAAGGCGTTGACCGTTGTGCCGAAGATGGCAGCACCATTGAAATCCGTCGTGCTGCCGATGTTATCGATCTGCTTCTGCAGCGCCGAGTACTCCGTGTCGATCGCGGTAGCCTGCGTGGTGCTCAGACCACTACTTGATGCTTCGGTTGCCAGCGTAACAGCGCGGTTCAGCAAAGCCGTGACCTGAGAAAGAGCGCCGTCTGCTGTCTGCAGTGAGCCGATTGCGTTGGTCGCGTTCAGCGAGGACTGGTTCAGTGCCGCAACGTTGGCATTCAAACCATCCGAGATGGCCAGGCCGGCTGCGTCATCCGAGCCCGAGTTGATACGCGAACCGGAAGAAAGCTGCTGCAGGCTCTTGTTGGCAGCGGCAGTGGTGATGGTGAGCTGATTCTCAGCTTGAAGAGCCGAGATGTTATTCAGAATGCTTAGTGACATGGGTGTTGCTCCTTGGTTGCATCATGATCTGCACTGCGTGGGTCCACTCTTAAAAAGGTCTTGCAAGAGCTTCGCCGGCAGTTAATATTTGCTGCTGACCTTCTATCGGCCAACCGCTGCATTGCGTTCAGTCCCGGACGAAACTTTCTCTGCGGGCTGCAGGCTCGCGCCTGGTTTCCCATTCTGGCAAGCGGCAAGATATTTCTCCGCGCTGGCAACTTCTCATGAAGTACTCATGCCGCACGCTTACAAAATGCGCTGGCATTTCCTGAACTCTCCGTCCCGCTGGCACGCGTGCACCAGAAGCACGGACGCATAAGTGCCATACGCGTCAATGCAAAGGGGCCTGGTCAGCAGATAGAAGCTGACATCACAACATACGGAGATCTCAACCCCGTGGATCTACGGTAAGAGTTAGCAAGCAGATAGCCATTGCCACTGTATCGAGGAGGAAAATGGATGATACCGCCGGCGGATACTGTGAAGCTTCGCATGACGAAAGTACTGGCCGACTTTCCTTCCTCGCCCCCGGTGGCACCCCAGGAACGCGCTTCCAAGCCTTTTACGAACAGCCCACTCTGGTCGACAGGCATCGATGCCTGGATGAAGACGGGCAACATGCAGCCACGGCTATACTGGAGCAGCCGTCGAGGATGGCGAGCTCTGAACCTGTTCTGCGACGGCGCCTTGAAATTCCCCTTGCTTCCAGCCACCTTGCTTCTCTTCGAACTTTCCTCCACAGGGTGGGCGCAGCAGCGAGACCTGCGACTCACCGGCAGGGCGACCGCAACCGACGGCAAGTCGCTTCCCGGGGTCACTGTGACGGCCTCCGGGACGTCCGGCGCGTCCTCTGACGCGTCGGGACAGTTCCTGTTACTGGTGCCTCGCGGTGCGACCCACCTGGCGGCCCACGTTGCAGGATATGCGGCGTTCCAGACCGACCTCGACATGGAGAGCGACCAGAGCCTGGACATCGAACTGCGGCCGGATGAGAGCATCACCGTCCACGCCGGTTCCGATGTTCTCGCGCCTGATCCATCGACCTCGGCATACACTCGCGACGATCTGCTCCCGGCAAACCCTGGCCGGCCCGGCATTCCCTTGTCGGTGCCTGGCTTTCCCACTGAAACAGCATCGGGTGGTATCAAGGCGCCGCAATATTTTGCCCCGGGTGTAGCAGGCGACCATGGAGAACCGATCGCGCAATTCTTCCAGGTTGGTAACTTCCTTTTCGAAAACAACCTGACAGCGAATGCGCACGGCAACGGCTATTCTGATCCGAATATTGTCGTTCCCTCCATCATTGGCGGCGTGCAGGTAGATAATGCCGCCTTCAATGCGCGGTACGGGGACCACTCCGTCAATCTGGCTGTCGACTACACCGTTCGTGACCAGGTGGCGCCGTTTGTGGAGCTGACAAGTGACGGCCGCGATGGCGATGTATCCGCTGCCTGGTCCGCAGCCCACGCCACCTATCCGGCCTGGGTTGCCGCCGAGATGTCGTTCGGCAATGGCTTTCTTGCGCGTCCGGAAGAGCGCGAGCAGTACAAGCTAAATGCCCTGCGCGCCTGGACCTGGGGCAATCACGAGTTGACGATTTTCGGCGACGCCTACTATGGTTTCTCCCGGGTTCCCGGCCTGATCCCTCTTCACACCCCGGTCATCGATGACACGATCGATCCCCGCCAGAAAGACCTGACACACACAACGATCGCCATCGCGACCGACACCTGGCGACCGTCTGAGCGACAGCAGCTGACGCTTTCCGCCTTCAACCGCACCTACAGCCTGGCGCTTGATTCAGACTTCGGCCTGGGCTTGATCGAGCAAAGTGAACGGAGAACAGTTCAGGGCGCGAACGCGACCTGGACTCACAAGCTAAGTGGCCACTTCAATGCGCTTGCCGGCTTCGACTACCGGCGGGAGGCGCCACGCAACCTGGATCTTGCCCATGCGGATGCCCAAGGCGTGCTGCAACTCGTGACTAGCAACAACCTGACCATCACAGATTACGGGCCCTTCGCCGCACTCGAAGGCGATCTCGGGCACAGTCTTAAGGTCTACGCGGGCATCCGGCGCGACGAAATCCCTTTCGCCAACGCCGACAAGATCACGGCAGCGAACTCGTACATGGCGACGCCTGGCACCACCAGCCCCAAGATAACCGCGACCTGGGGCGAGGAGGATGGCTCAGCGCTTCCGCAGGTTTCGCTTAGCTTTGGCAAGGCATTCCATGCCAATGATCCGCGCATCGGCTCTGGCACGGCTCATGGAGCTCTCATCACGCAGTCGCGCGAGTACCAGCTGGTCGCTGCCAAGGTCATCGAGGGTACCGAAGTGCGATTGACGCTGGCGCACCAAACCAACTCGGAAGAGCTGGCCAACATTGATCCGGACACCGGCCTGCAGCAGAACACCGGGCCGTCGCTCAATCGCTACTACACACTCATGGCCCGTCGCCGCTATTCTCTCGGCTTTCTACAGGCCTCGTACTCGCAGGCCAATGCGACCGACCTGCTGCTGCACCAGCCGGTGCCGGAGGCGCCGCGGCTGATCGTCGACGGGATCGGCACCATCGACCGGCTCCCTTTCCATGCTGCCGCCAAGGCGGAGTACGAGTATGTGGGCGAGAAGCCGCTTGGCGACAGCTTCCGCGGGGTCCCGGTGCAGGAGATACGGCTCAACCTGGAAAAGCCCTTCGGAGACGGTCGCTGGATCGCGGCCATGAATGGAGAGCTCTCCAATGGCGACTCCGGGCAGACGCTGGAAACCTTGGCGCTTCCTGGCGAGCCTGCCCCGCTCGAGCGGATCGTTGGCGTGCCGCTTCGCTCCTACGGCAGCATCTCCCTGCGCTACCAGTTCAAACATTAAGGGTGGTGTGGGCGGCTGATCGTCGCAGTCCGCAACGCATCTAGGATGGCAGTAGAGCCCGAGAGCGGCAGCCAGCATGGCAGGCATCAGCACGGTCGGCTTTCTTGGGGCTGATGTCATTCTTCAAAGATGGGACCAGCGTCCAGGGCCTTAACACTGCAGCCACGATCTGGGGCTCAGCGGCGCTGGCCGGACTCGGCGCCTGGCGCTTCGTCCTGGTACTCGCAGCAGCGGTCATTCTCACCAATATCGTGCTGCGCGTCCCCTGATGCACCGGCTTCGGCCCGTCCTGCCGCAGTCCACACCCGCCGAAACCCTTTACCGCCTGCAACTGTCCTGCAGCAGTGCGGCGGCCAGTCACATCCGGGCCCTGCTTCTTTCCACCATTGCGCGTCTACCACTCACCTTGCAGGGCATCCACGGCGAGCAGGAGGACGCGCGCAACCAGGAGCATCTTCGCGCTGACATCCTCACCGCGGGACAGAGTAACGATGCCATCGAGCAGGTCATCATGCGCCTTTCCATCGAGGACGACGTGTCTGCGCTGAGCTGGGCTATTGTCAATCACGGTATGGAGTAAGGGCCGGCGATTTCTTTGCGGGCAGCGAGCCTCAGGGCTTTTCATCCGCATGCACCAGCTCGGTCCAGTCACTCACCGTCTGGTCTGCATAGGCGGTGCCGTACTCGAGCATCGCCGCCCGAAAGGATTTGCCATTGCTCAGGAAGCCGGCGATCAAGCGGGCGTCCCCGGCCCGGGCGTGTCCGCGCGCCAGCAACTCGCCGCAAACCATCGCGTACTCCTCCAGCCCTGACGCCTTGAGGTCCGCGATGTCAATCGCCGCCTTATGGTCATTGAGTTGGCGCACCAGGTAGTCCTGCCCTTCGAGTTCCGTCCAGCCCAGCAGTGGATCGGACTGCAGTTGCATGGCCCGCTGGCCATCATTCACGCGCCGGCCGTGGTGCGGGACCCCCGGTGTACCTTCCTGCGGCAGATACTCTGCATAGGCCGACTTCACCTCCTGCTTGATCTGCAAAAACAGCGGATCGCCGCTGCCATTGCCTTCCATATAGACGCAGTAATCGCGCAGCCCGATGGAGCCGGTGCCCACGACTTTGAACGCCACATCGATCGCCCGGAACTGCGCAAAGAAGTGTTGCCTCTCCGGGAGCAGGTTGCTGCTGTACGTGGGAAGTGTTGCGAGCACGGCTGCAGCCTCCGCGCCCTTGATACGACGCAGCAGCGGCGGCTCGGACCGGAACACCCGTCCACTCCTGGTCTTCTCTGTCAGCTTGTCGAGCGAGAGCAGGGGCGTAGACCGCTCTGCCTTGCGCAGGATCTTCGAGATAGGGCGGATACTCGCCAGGCGATGCACCTGGTACCGTGCGAGCTCCAGCACGGGCAAGCCGGCAAGCTCCTCCATCAATTCGCAGTAGGAAGAAAGGAAAACATCAGCCGCCTCGGCAGAGCTGCTTTTCTTGATCTCTGCATCGCGACCGGCAAGCAGGATGCTGCTGACCATCCGCTTGACGTCCCACTCGAAAGGACCACGCATGGTTTCGTCAAAGTCATTGATATCGAAAATAAGCCGGCCGTCTGGTCCGAGATATGCACCAAGGTTTTCGACATGGGCATCGCCGCAGAGCTGGGTCACGATGCCGCTATGCGCCGTGAGCGACAGGTCGTAGGCCATGATCGCCGCTGCTCCACGGAAAAAAACGAAGGGGGTAGTCTTCATCCGATCCTTCTTGAGCGGCAAGAGCGTGGCGAGGCGCCCTTCCATGGCCGCATGGAGAAGATCGAGGGGTTTGCGCTTGCGGAGAGATGGGTTCCATTTCGCCAGGGCGGCGCGCGATAGTGATTTGCGCCGCTTCTCTCCGGCGGCAAAGCTATTCTGGCTCGGTGGTTGTTTCTTCAAGATAAGCCAAGTGTAGCGCAGGGGTTCCGCGCGGCATGCCATGCTGTTGCCTGCCCGACTGATCAAAACAGCACAGACAAAAGGGGCATGTGCTGCGACGCTAAGGGAGCGGCATAGAATCCTGGCGCCTCTCCCATCGGCGAAATTCTTCGGCCACATGGAATGAGAGACCGCTGCATCGCACCCCGCGTCCTGCCCCACTACGCTTCTTTGCCAGGACGATCTGTAACAAGAAAATACCGAGGCCTCGTGAATACTATTTCTTCGCACCTCCAGAAAACGACCGGCCAGCCGCACGAAATAGAACCGCTGTCCGCTGAAGAAGCCCGCAAAATGAATGCCTACTGGCGCGCCTGTAACTACCTGTGCGCCGGTATGTTGTATCTGCAGGAAAATCCGCTGCTCCGCAAACCCCTGCAAGCGGCACATATCAAGAACCGGCTGCTGGGTCATTGGGGCTCCGACCCCGGCCAGACCTTTACCTGGGTTCATCTCAATCGACTGATCAAGAAGTACGACCTGGACCTGATTTATCTCGCTGGCCCCGGACATGGCGCGCCTGCGACGCTCGCAAACAGCTATCTCGAAGGCGTCTACTCCGAGGTCTACCCGGAGATGAGCGAGAACCTCGCCGGCATGCAGAAGTTCTTCCGGCAATTCTCGTTTCCCGGTGGCATCGGCAGCCATTGCACCCCGGAAACGCCCGGCTCCATCCACGAAGGCGGCGAGCTGGGCTACAGCCTTTCGCACGGCTTTGGCGCCGCGTTTGACAATCCGGATCTCATCGTTGCCGTTGTCGTCGGCGACGGCGAAGCGGAGACGGGACCGCTCGCAACATCGTGGCACTCGAACAAATTTCTGAATCCCGTCTATGACGGCGCAGTGCTTCCTATCCTGCACCTGAATGGCTACAAGATCGCCAACCCCACCATCCTTTCGCGGATCACGCAGGATGAACTCGAGAGCCTTTTCTGGGGCTACGGCTGGACGCCGCATGTGGTTGAAGGCGACGACCCGGCAGTGATGCACGGGAAGATGGCGCAGGTGATGGAGCAATGCATTCTTGAGATACGCGCGATACAGGAAAAAGCGCGTACCGCGGAACGAGGCGCAGAGCCGGAGCGGCCACGCTGGCCAATGATTATCCTGCGTACGCCGAAAGGCTGGACCGGCCCGAAGGAACTCGACGGGCACAAGGTAGAAGGATCATGGCGTGCCCACCAGATACCTATTGGGGACCCTGTAACTAATCCCGCCCACCTGCTGCAGGTGGAGGCGTGGCTGCGGAGTTACAGACCGGAAGAATTATTCGACGAAGCGGGCACACTTCATGCGGAACTGAAAGCCATGGCGCCTACGGGCAGCAGGCGCATCAGCGCGAATCCGCATGCCAATGGCGGCGCACTCCGCAAGCCGCTGGATCTGCCCGAGTTCCGCGACTATGCCGTGCCTGTTGAGGCCCCGGGACGTCAGGAGGTTTCATCGACCGACACACTGGCGCACTTCCTGCGGGATACCATGCGTCGCAACATGGATAGCTTCCGCGTCTTCGGACCCGATGAGACAGCCTCGAATAAACTGCAGGTGATCTACGAGGCGTCGGGCAAGACATGGATGGCCGAAATGAAGCCCGAGGACGCCGATGGCGGCGATCTCTCAACGCACGGCCGGGTCATGGAGATGCTGAGCGAGCACACCCTTGAAGGCTGGTTTGAAGGCTACGTCCTGACCGGTCGTCACGGCTTCTTCTCGACCTATGAAGCCTTCGTGCACATTATCGATTCCATGTTCAACCAGCATGCGAAGTGGTTGGAGAAGAGCAAGCTCGAGCTCCGTTGGCGTGCGCCTGTTTCCTCGCTGAATCTACTTATCACGTCGCTCGTGTGGAGGCAGGATCACAATGGTTTCACCCACCAGGATCCGGGCTTTCTCGATATTGTGACAAACAAGAGTCCGGAAGTCACACGCATCTATCTGCCACCGGACGCCAACTGCCTGCTGAGTGTCGGCGATCACTGCCTGCGCAGCACCAATTACATCAATGTCATCGTCGCGGACAAGGCGCTGCACCTCCAGTACCTCGACATGGATGCAGCCGTGCAGCACTGCACCAAGGGTATCGGTATATGGAACTGGGCCAGCAACGATGCAGGCGAGGAGCCGGATGTCGTCATGGCCTGCGCTGGGGATATCCCAACCTCCGAGTCGCTCGCTGCCGTCGCCATTCTGCGGGAGCACTGCGTCGGCCTTAAGATACGCTTTGTCAACGTCGTCGACCTGTTCCGGCTGATGCCCGAACGGGAGCATCCACACGGCCTGTCCGATGGGGAGTTCGACAGCCTGTTCACCCGCAACAAGCCGGTCATCTTCAATTTCCATGCCTATGCTTCACTTATCCACAAGCTCACGTACCGGCGCACCAATCATGCCAACTTCCACGTGCGCGGATACAAGGAGAGAGGCAACATCAATACGCCGCTGGAGCTCGCGATTTTGAACCAGGTCGATCGCTTCAACCTGGCCATTGATGTGATCGACCGGGTGCCTGCGTTGCAGGCGCGGGCAGCGCATACTCGCGAATGGTTGAAGGACCAGATTACGAGTAGCGTGAACTACGCGCATAAGTACGGGATCGATCGGCCGGAAATACGGGAGTGGACGTGGCCCGGCTAATCAGCCAAGGACCGCTCGACACTGCACTGATCTGCCCGCCCAGGCCGGCGCGCTCCGTTCACTGGAGCGCGCCGGCTCAGCCGTAGTCTGACGCTCCTTTGCATCGCCTGCCGCCTGTGTCATGCTAATTGCATATGCATTCGCAACAAGAAGCAGGGGGAGGCTCGTGCTCCGCGGTACGCCTTGACGCACCTGTGGTGGCGCGTTCGGCGGCACATGCCACCCTGCCCGCGGCAGCGCACTTAGTATCCACACTGCCATGCTGATGCTTGCCGCTGTGCTGGCAGTACAGGCCGCGGCCGTCGCTGCTGCTGCTGTGCTCCATTCCTACGAGAAGCCCCTTCGCCCGCAGCTTCCGTATCTCGTCAGCCTGGCTGTCGGCGTGCTGCT
>CAXTEW010000090.1:0-10563 GCA_964243175.1 uncultured Acidobacteriaceae bacterium | reverse complement strand
CTGCTTTCTCGATGGCAAGGCCCGCGCTGGCCATCGTTCCTTCATCGAACAGGCGGCCGATGAGGGTGACGCCGTGCGGGACGCGGCGCGGCGGGGAGAACTTTGGCAGGGGGCGGGCCGGGTCAGGGGCCCAGTCGCTGCGGGCCTCGCTGACCTGGACAAAGCCGGCGCGCACGGTAAGTGACGGCTGCCCGGTGAAGTTGGTGATGGTGAGGGTTTCGTCGCGCAGGGATGGAACCAGCAGCACATCGACCTCGCGGAAGATGCGGGCCATCTCCCCGGCGACGCGGCGGCGCATGCGGTCGGCCTGCACGTAATCGACGGCTGAAAGAAAGCGCGCCTGGCGGAAGGAGTTAGGCCAGGCATCGGGTACCTGCATGGTGAGCTGGTCGGCGCGGTGCGACAGCGTGAGTTCCTCGAAGGCGGCGGCGCCCTCGGCAAAGAGGATGAGCTGCAGCGAATCGTAGGGCCAGTCGGGGAGCGAGACGGGGACTGGCTGCATGCCGAGTTTGGGCAGCATGTGGAAGACGGCGCGGTCGACATCGGTCGCGGGCGGCTCGTCGAGCCACTTGGGGAAGTAGCCGACGCGGAGGCCTTTGACGCCACGGCCGGCGTCGTAGTTGAGCGTGCTGGGGACGCTGGCGACATCGCCGGCATCGGGCCCGCTGATGGCCTGGAGGACCAGCATCGTGTCTTCGACACCACGCGTCATGGGGCCCAGCTTGTCGAGTGACCAGCAGAGCGTCATGGCGCCGGTGCGGGCGACGCGGCCGTAGGTGGGGCGCAGGCCGGCAACGCCGCAGCGCATGGAGGGGGAGACGATGCTGCCGCCGGTTTCAGAGCCGATGGCGAAGCCGACCAGGCCGGCAGCGACCGCGGAGCCGGGGCCGGCGCTGGAGCCGGAGGCACCCTCCTCGAGCAGCCAGGGGTTCATGGTCTGGCCGCCGAACCAGATGTCGTTGAGGGCGAGCGCGCCGAGCGAGAGCTTGGCGACCAGCACGGCGCCGGCTTCGCGCAGGCGCGTGACGACGACGGCATCGGTGGTGGGCACACGGTTGCTGTAGGGCTCGGCGCCCCAGGTGGCGCGGATGCCGGCGGTGTCGAGCAGGTCTTTGGCGCCCCAGGGCACGCCGTGCAGCGGACCGCGATAGTGGCCGGCGGCGATCTCGGCGTCGGCTTTGCGGGCCTGGTCGAGGGCGAGATCGGCGGTGAGGGTGATGACGCAATGCAGCGTGGGGTCGTGCTGCTGCAGGCGCGCGAGATAGATCTTTGTCAGTCGTTCGGAGGTGATCTGGCGGCCCTTGAGCCACGCGCCCAGCTGGGGGACGGTTGCAAAGGCGATGTCGTGGTCGGCTGCGGGCAGCGGCCTGGCGGGCAGCGCGGCTGGGACAAAAGCGTTTCCCTGGGCGCTAAGGGCGAGCTGCTCGCCGGGCAGCATGGGGTGCCAGACGGTTGCGGGGGCGACGGAGTCAGGCAGCGGGACGACCCGGGGGCCGACGCGCCGCTCGTAGAAAGGGGCCATGGCCTGACGCCAGTTGGACGCGGCCTCGGCCCGGTCTTTTTCAGTTAGCGTGACCTCGACGAGCTTTTCGGCCTGGGCGAAGGTGTCGACGGAGACTTCCGGGCCGAAGGCAGGAGCGGTGCCGAAGGCGGGGGGTGCGCCTGGGGGCAGCGGGTGAGTGGGCGCTGCGGCGGGCGTGGGCGTGGCTTGCGCGAGAGCCTGCCGCGCTACCGCCGCGCCGACCAGGCTGGCAGCGGTGCGGCGCAGGAAACGGCGGCGGGAGGGAACGGCACGTGATTTAGTCGGGAGAGGCGGGTCGAAGTCGTTTGTTTCGTTGTTGCTGCTCACGCCGTGATGCTCCTGGGAAACGATTACGGGGAAGTTTTCCGGAGTGTACAGCACGGGCTGCGTCGCCGATGCAGAGATACGAGCCAAGCGCGGTGGTGGCAGGTGCGGTACGCCAAGGGCGGACAAAGCCGTCTGCTAGCCCGGTCTGCCTGGAGCGCCTGCTTAGCGCACGATGACAGAGGTGAGCAGAACGGCCGCGATGACGAGAGCGGCAGTGCGCACACGATGTCTGCTGTCCCAGATGTGATGGAGGCGCTGCCAATCGGCATCACCTTGTGCTATGCGGGTATTCAGCGGGACCAGAAAGATGATTGATCCCACGGAAGCAAGGAGCCAGATAGCATCCGCGGCAAGCAGAACGCCGCGCCCCGGCGTGTGCCAGCGTAGCCAGGTCTCGATGCCGAACAGCAGGGCACTCACGGGATACCAGACGGGCATTACTTTGCCAAGCACGGAAGCCAGCCGGCTGAGTATTTGCAGCTGCGGGGCGGGGTCAAGTCGCCACGCGGCGGGGTCGACGAAGGCAGCAACGGAGAACTCGACGCTTACCAGGGAAAGGACGATGAAGACGGTTGCCATATTGAACAAGTGCATGAGTGGGTCCCTCTTGCTTCACTTATTTGTATGTAGGGCCGCAGGCCCGGGCTAAGTGGCCGGCGGAGGTACCTGGCCGATCTTGTTTGTCTCCTAACTGCTGCTCACGCCTGGAGGCTCCCCGGGAAGTTTCCGGAGTGTACAGCACGGGCTGTTCGCCCGATGCAGAGAGGGGGGCAGAGCGCGATTGTGATGCCTGCGTCGCTCGTGCCGAAACTGGAGCGGGCCGAAACCGGCGCCGCACGGCGGCGCTATTCACGTGCTTTCCTCGCCGCGCAGGGTATAGGGTGGGGCCGTCACTCTCTCGCATCGCGGCGGCAGACCTATGCAAGCATTGCTTCACGGATCGGGTGAAAGGGGCCTGGGACGGCGTCTGCGAGGCTTTGCGGCTCGTGGCTTTGCTTGTTTCCTGTTGCTGTGCAGCGCCCTCCCGGTTGCGGCGCAGACCACTCCCGTGGCGCGGCGTCTAACGACGCCAAGCTTGAAGATTGCCGCCAGGTTGGTTTCGGTGGACGTCGTGGTGAAGAACAGCGACGGCAGCCCGATCCGGGGGATTGCGGCCACCATGTTCAAGCTTGCGGAGGATGGGAAACCGCAAACGATTGCATCGTTTCGGGAGATCAGCGCAGCGCAGGTACCTGCCTCGCCCTTGCCGCAGGGTGCAGGTGGCGCTTCGATCACCTACAGCAACGTGGAGTCAGCGCACAGCGGCGCCGTAAACATCCTGCTGCTGGACCTCCTGAATACCCCAGCGACAGACCAGGCCTTTGCGCGGTCGGAGATGCTGCGATTTCTCAAGCATCTGCCTCCGCAGTACCTGTGTGCGCTGTTTGTCCTGTCCGGATCGGGGCTGCAGGAGATTGCCTCGCCGACTACTTTCGGCAAAGATCTGGCCCTGCTTGCCGGGGCAGTCAGGCTGCAGGCCAATGGTGCAGTCGCGACCGAGGCCGACCGGGAACAGACGCAGGATCTGCTGGCCAGGCAGACAAGCGCGAACCGCGGCTCTGCCTACACTGTCGCAAATGGCACCGGTCCGAACGTGTACTCGTCGCCGCTCAGCGGAGCAGCGACACGCCTCTCTGAAGCATTGACGCAGGACCAGATCGCCGTCGATGCGCGAAATGGGCGCCGGACCATCGAAGCGTTTCGCGCGCTGGTTCGCCGCTTCAGCGCTGACCCGAACCGGAAGAACCTGCTCTGGATTTCTACGCAGTTCCCACCCAGCGTCAGCGGGGCGCTGGAGGCGGATCTGGCAGCAGACCTGTACCCGAGGGCTCTTCTTTCCCGTGGGGGCGAGAACCCCGCAGACAATGTCTTTCTGAACAGCCAGTTTGCGGTGTACCCGATCAGTGCCGCGGGTCTGGCGTCTACAAACGTCGGCGCTGAACTTGCGGGCGGCGGGGAGGTCGATGAAGCAGGGGGAAACACGCGCACCAACCTCCACCAGTTCAACGACGCGTTCAACCTGCGCTACAGCATGGACGAGATTGCCAGCCAGACGGGCGGTGAGGCCTCGCTCAACACCAATGACCTGTCGGGAGCCATGGCGCGCATTGTGGAGACGGGCGCCTCCTACTACGAGCTGACCTACCAGCCGGGCAATACCCATTGGAACAAGCAGTACCGCAGAATCACGGTTTCAGTCGACGCGCCGCATGCCGTGCTGCAGTACAGGCGCGGCTACCTGGCTGGCGCCGAGCCCGACAATCCTTTTCTGTCGGCGCCGACTTTCTCCTCTGCCATGCAGACACGCACGCCGCAGGCAACAGGGATCGCGATGAAAGCCACGCTGACCAGGGACCCGGAAGCGCAGTCGCGCGGCTTCCAGTTACGGCTGTCTGTTGGGCCCGAGGGCGTGTCGCTTGGAGAAATGGCAGGCGGCCTGAAAGGTGGCGAGTTCCTGCTCGCTTACAGCGTGGAGCAGCCTGGCGCCGGGGAGCCCGTCATGAAGCAGCTGCGCGTCGGGTTGGATCAGGATCACTACCGGGCGTTTCTGAGTGGCGGGCTGCTGCTGACCGAGCATTTGACCGTGCCGGCGGGCACGCAGCTGCTCCGGATCGGGGTGGAGCAGCGAGATAGCGGCCGCGTCGGGACGCTCGACCTGCCGCTTACGCCTGGCCGGTAAGCGAGAATGCACAGTGCGCAGCGAGCTCGAGGCTATGCGGGAGGCATTTCAAGCTGGGGTGAGGGATTCTTGGGCGAAGTCCGCGCGCAGGCGCTCCCTTGCTCCCTGGTCCGTTGTGTCTATGGACGCATAGCCGTCTGGTGGATAACCAGCGCGTTGCACAGGGATGAACCTGCTGGCTACCATCTTGATGGTGTTAATGCACGGCTGGCCGCGACCGCAAAAGGGTCCTGTTCTTCCGGAGTAGCACAACCAGCCCGCGCCGGATATACCGTGCCAGCAGCGGCATTGCTACGCCAGCAAGTACTGCCCAAACCACCAGCGCGTGCCACTCCCACTGCCAGATTTCGTGAAACAGGCGCAATGGGTGATGGCCCAGGCGCTCCAGCTGTTTCCGGTCCATCGGCAGCTTGCGCGTGTGGAATAGATGGACGCCAAGCTCAATGAACGGGATGAATAGCAGCAGGTGCAAGGGTGCTACCACGTGGGTGCCGATCAGCGATGCGAGCTTACTCAAGCCGAAGGTCCACGCCAGGAATAACACCAGCAGAGTCGTGAGCCCCACAGAGGGATTGATGCCGACTACCATGCCGAAGGCGAGACTCCATGCCAGCCGTCGCGGCGTGACGCCGCCGCGCAACAAGCGCAGCAAGGGGCGCAGCACGTGGCAACGGAACCATTCGCGAAAAAAGCCGGGAACCAGCACAGAAGCCTCGACGTTGTGATCCCACTATAAAGGCAAGCGCAAGACGATTGGTGAAAGGCAGTCTTCCGGAAACCGCGTTTCTCGGTACCCATCAGACCGTTGAGTGCAACCGCACCAGGGGAGAGTCACGCCTGGGTAGCGAACAAAGGGTCCAACGCATCCTACAATGGAGGAGAGTACATTTTGCCCCAGAAACCACCGGAAACCTTCAGCGACAATGGCTTTCCGGAAACGGCGCTTCCGAGAACACAAATCGGGATAAGCATTGCAAACCCGATCCATCGTCGTCTGATCGAAGGCGTCTCAGCCCAACTGGGGCTAATACCGATCTCCCTAGACGAAGCGGATCTCGCGCACCCCGAACGGATCGCAGGGGTGGAACTGCTCATCGCGGACGAATCCCATGCCCTGCGGTTCCAGCAAGCAGCTGGTCTCTCGGAAGATCCGAAAGAGGGCCTTCGGCCGGCAGTCGTTGCTGCCATAGCGGTATCCGATGAGAGCGCGCCTATCCTTCCCAACCGTAACCGGGAACGTCCTTTTGACGGTTTGCTGGCTTTGCCGCAGCAACCCGCCATGGTGCTCGCCCAGCTCAGTGTCATCCTCTATGCGCACCGCGCTTACATTTTTCGCTTCGAAACAGCGTTAGAAGAACTGCACCTAAATCGGCGGATCTTCCGCTCTGTCACGAGCGGCATCGTTGTCGCGAGTGCGACGGAACCGGACAATCCGGTGACGTATGTAAATCCGGCCTTCGAGGTGACAACCGGCTACTGCCTTGAGGATGTAGTTGGCAAGAACTGCAGATTCCTGCAAGGTCACGACAAAGATCAGCCCGGTCTGACCTTGCTCCGAGAAGCATTGAGAGAACAGCGCGAGACGATATTGATTCTTAGAAACTTCCGGAAGGACGGATCAGAATTTTGGAATGAGCTCTCCCTATCCCCGATTCGGAGTGCGGCGGGTAAGGTAACTCACTTTGTGAGTGTTCAGAACGACGTCACCTCCCGCATCGCATTCGAAGAGGCTCTGAGGGAAAGTGAGAAGCTCGCCGGCGCTGGCAGGCTCGCCGCCGCGATCGCGCATGAGATCAACAATCCCCTCGAAGCGATCACGAACCTGCTTTATCTCATGCGCGGGAAGAGCTGGGACCCGGAGGCGGAAGGCTATCTTGCGATGGCCGAGAAAGAGCTTCAGAATGTATTCCACATCACCGCTCAATCGCTACGGTTCTATCGGCAGTCGACCAAGGCAACGGCGGTCCGTCCTGTCGATCTGATCTCATCGGTGCTTGATCTTTATGCAGGCAAGCTCCTTCAACGGGGCATCACGGTCAGCCGCAGGGACGGCATATCGGAATCGATCGTTTGTCTTGAGAGCGAAATCCGGCAGGTCATCAACAACCTGGTGCGCAATGCCATGGACGCGATGTCCGCAAGTGGTGGCAGGCTGCTCGTCCGCACTCGGGACGCCACGCAATGGCGATCTGGCGCGAAGGGCGTTGTGATCACCATTGCCGATACAGGGACGGGAATGAGCCAAGAAACAAGAGCCAAGATATTCAAAGCGTTTTACTCCACCAAGGGAGTCGCCGGGACGGGTCTTGGGCTTTGGGTCAGCAGCGAGATTGTGAACCGGCATCATGGTCAGTTGCTCGTTCGGAGCCGCATGACTCCAGGACCGAGCGGTACAGCTTTCGAACTGTTCTTGCCTTACCAGACAATGGTGAGCTAGCGTCTGCTTCCATAGATATCTGGCTTTGATACCGAGTAGCGCATTCGCGGAAGTAATGCTGCACTCCCGACGACTACAAGGCCGTGGAATGCGGAGGCGGTGCAAAGCCTCCGAAGCGATGAAGCGGATTCCACCCTTCACGCCGCTCCATGGAAGTGGGCATGGGCGCCTACATGCCGAGGGCGGTTTTCTCGAGGAGGGTTTGGGGGTGCTGGTCCTGGCCGGGGGCGCTCCCGTCGCCGGAGTTGCAGGTGAGGTGTTCGCCGAGGAAGCGGGAGTGGGCCCAGAGGGCGTGGTCCGGCTCGAGGCGTGCTCCCTCGTACTGCTGCAGGGCGGCGGCGAGTGTGGCTTCGCTGGTCCAGGCGGGCCCGTCGGCAGCGCCAAGTGCATCGGCCAGGGCCTGTGCGTCTTCAAAGGCCTTGGTGGTGCCGGCGCCGGGATGGGGGCGCGGCAGCACGGCTGCGTCGCCGACCAGGACGACGCGACCGAGGACAAAGGTCGGGGAACAGAGATCGTTGACCAGTTGGAGAAAGGGCTTGTCCGCGGCGAGAACCAGGGCGCGCATGGGCGGGGCGAGCCGCTGGCGGGCTGCACCGCGCATGGCCTCGATGGTGCGGCCGGCGATCGCCGGCGGGGGGATGGAGCGCCCGTAACGGGTGCCGTCTTCGCCGGTCAGCAGGGCGTCGAGTGCCGGGCCCTCGGCGGTTGGGCGGTACCAGACAAAGTTGATGCGGCGCTTGCCGGGTTCTGTTTCGCCCTGTGGTCCCGTGACCGGGTAGGCGAGGATCTGCTCATTCTCGCTGCCGCCGGTCGGGTTTGGGGCGTCCGGGATGCTCCCGTCGCCGTGGTCGCCGCCAGTTGGTTCGGCGGCGGTGGTGTTGCGGTCAAGCAGGATGAAGAAGGTCATGCGGTCGTGGAGGGCCTGCTGTGTGGCGGGGTCGAGTGCGGCTTCAGAGACCAGGCCGCGCCAGGCTACGTAGCCGGCGTACGTGGGATCGTGCCCGGGCAGCAGCTGGGAGCGCAAGGCGGACCCGGCGCCATCGGCGGCGATGACGAGATCGCCTTCTTCCTGGGCGCCATCCTCAAAGGTAAGGATGACGCGGCTGGCGTTGGCGGAGACGCTTTCAGAGACGCTCTTGACGGTGCGGCCCTGGTGGTAGAACTGCTTCGGCAAGGCGTCACGCAGCAGTTGGTAGAGGGTGTCCCAGGAGGTGACGAGCTGGGTGTTTTCGCGGCTCGCCTGGATGCTGCCGTCGGGGTTGAAGACGACGCGCTCGCGCAGCATGACGCCCGGCTTCGGGGCATTGGGCGCGACGATGCCGGCTCGTTCCAGCACCCTCCAGAAGGAATCCTGCGTGGCGAGGCCGCCGCCGCGGCTGGATAAATCTTCCGCCACTCGCTCGTAGACATCGACCGAGTGCCCGGCCTTGCGCAGCAGGATGGCGTGGAGCAGTCCGCTGAGCGAACCGCCTGCGATCAGAATCCTGGCCATGGGTGCTGCCTCCTGCGGGTCTGATGCGCCCGCGCGCAAGACCGCCTGCCCGGCTTGGGGTCACTTCGTGACGTGTGATCGCAAACAGCCGCCCCGCATCGTCTGCGTTCTTCCCGGCATCTGTTGGAACACGCACTGCGAACCGCAGCAGAAACCCTATTCTTGTTTCGTAAGGACGTGTTCATGTCGCAGCAGACCATTTTCGAGCCGTACGCGCTCGGACCCCTGACTCTCCAGAATCGTATTGTGATGGCGCCGCTGACCCGTTCGCGGTCCAGCGAGCAGGGCATCGTGCCCCCGTATGCGGCGGAGTATTACGCACAGCGCGCGAGCGCCGGCCTGATCGTTGCGGAGGCGACCAACATCTCCGCGCAGGCCCGCGGGTATGCCAAGACACCTGGCATCTGGAGCGACGAGCAGGTCGATGCCTGGAAACCGGTGACGGAGGCCGTGCACAAGGCGGGCGGGCTGTTTTTTCTGCAGCTTTGGCATACGGGCCGCATCTCGCACCCCAGCCTGCAGCCGGGTGGCGCGCTGCCGGTCGCGCCATCGGCGATCCAGCCGGAGGGCCAGGCGTTTACCAACGAAGGTATGCAGGACCACGTGGTGCCGCGGGCGCTTGAGACCAGCGAACTGCCGGGGATCGTGGAAGACTACCGTCGCGCGGCGGCCAATGCGAAGGCCGCGGGCTTCGATGGGGTGGAAATCCACTCGGCGAACAACTATTTTCTGGAGCAGTTTCTACGGGACAGCACGAACAAGCGGACGGACAACTATGGCGGCTCGGTTGAGAACCGGCTGCGCCTGCCGCTGGAAGTAGCAGCCGCGGTGATCGATGGCTTCGGCGATGCGAGCCGGGTGGGGATCCGCATCTCGCCGGCGACGACCATGCCTGGCGGCGCACCGCTCGACAGCAATCCCAATGAAACCTACGGTCAATATGTCGACGCGCTCGCCAAGCTTGGCATTATCTACCTGCATGTGATTGAAGGCGTCACCCAGCAGACGCGCGATGCCGACGAAAACAACGCGGTCGACTACGGGGCGCTGCGCCGGCGCTTCGGCCGGACTTACATCGACAACAACATGATCTCGTTCGAGATGGCGGAACAGGAGCTGGCCGAGAAGAAGACCGACCTCGTCGCCTTTGGCCGCGCCTTTCTCGCGAATCCCGACCTGGTGGAGCGATTGAAGACCGGCGCCCCGCTGGCTGACGCGCCCAAGGAGTACTGGTACGGCGGCGACGAGCGCGGCTACATCGACTGGCCACTGGCGACCACCGCACCCCAGCTGCAGAACGCGTAGCCAGCGCTGGAAACAGCTGT
Organism: uncultured Acidobacteriaceae bacterium; assembly: GCA_964243175.1. GTDB lineage: Bacteria > Acidobacteriota > Terriglobia > Terriglobales > Acidobacteriaceae > EB88. The sequence goes on along the minus strand of CAXTEW010000090.1, from coordinate 741 downwards.
GCGCGACAGCAGGCTAGAACAGCTGCTGCGCGCGCAGCGCCAGGCCGTGGGCGACAGCCGTAAACGCCTCTCCGCGAACAATGCTGCCAAGCCGGAACCGCGTCGAGAAAACCTGCTCCACCGCCGGAACAAACGAAGTACCTCCCGTAAGGAAGACGCGATCGACTGCGCTGGCCGCCACCCTGGTCTGCGCCAGCAGGGCATCCACCGCGGCGGCAATCGCTGCGAGCTCTTCCGCGATCCAGCCCTCGAACTCCTGGCGCGTGACCGGGATCCTGAGCGCCAGGCCACTTTCTTCAAAGCGGAACTCCGCCGCCTGCTCCATTGACAGCTGGTACTTGAGCCGCTGAACTGCGCCATGCAACTGGAAGCCGAGATCTTCCTCGATCAGCGTCCGCAGGGCTTCGATCTTCTCCGGCTCCAGCGCCCGCACCAGAGCGCCTTTCAGGATCTCTGTCACGTTGCGGGTCCGCAGAAACGACAGGTAATGCCAGCGCTCGAGATTGGCGTAGATCCAGGCTGGGAGCGCGGGCAGCAGCTTGCCGCCGGAGCGCTCCATGGAACCGGCGCCCAGCGCGGGGGAGACGAGGTGGCGGACGAGTTTGGCGTCGAAGGCGTCGCCGGCGAGCCCGACGCCGCTGGTACCGAGCACGCGCTCTGTTTGTCCCACGCCGGCACCCACGCGCAGCAGAGAAAAGTCGCTCGTGCCCCCGCCGAAGTCCCCGATCAGCACCAGTTCTT
>CAXTEW010000089.1:0-10603 GCA_964243175.1 uncultured Acidobacteriaceae bacterium | reverse complement strand
CACCCGGCCATCATCCTGCCCAATCGTGATCGGCACGAGATGGGCCTTGTTGTTCTCGACCACGGCTACCTGCAGGCCCTGCGAACGGAAGATCAAGGCAGGCACCGGGACCACCAGGCTGGCCACACCGCTGTTCAGGTGCAGCGACACCTGGCTGTACGCGCCGGGCATCAGCTTGCCATCGTGGTTATCGACATCGATCTCGACCAGCAATGTTCGCGTATTCGGGTCAATCGAGTCCGCGGTGCGAACGATACGCCCCGTGAAGTTCTTCCCCGGGTACTCGGCCAGCAGCAACTGGGCGGTGGTGCCGCGCTTGGCTCCGAGTGAGTCCACCTGCGGCACGGAGACATACACGCGGAGCGTATCGATCTGTGCTTCTTCAAATAACTGCTGGTTCGTTGCCGCACCCGCATTGATCAGTTGGCCGACGTCAATGTTGCGCGCCGTGATGACGCCGGTAAAGGGCGCATAGACATGCTCGAACTGGACCAGCGCCTCGAAGTGCTGCACGTTCGCCGCGGCGCTTTGCACCTGCGTGTTGGTTGAAAGCTGCGCGGTGGTGAAGTTATCCGTGTCCTGCTGCGATACGGCGTTCTGCTGCACCAGGTCCTGGTACCGCCTGGCCTGGATCGTAGCATTCCGCGCATTGGCCTCTGCCGTGGCGAGGTCAGCCCGCGCCTGCAACAGCTGCTGATCGACTTCGGGACTCTGGATTACGGCTAGCAGCTGCCCCTTGCGCACGTGGGCGCCAATATCGAAGTACCAGTGGGTCAGGTAGCCTGAAGTCCTCGCATAGATTGGCGAGTCCATGTAGGCCTGCAGCGCGCCAGGCAGCAGCAGCGTGTCCTCAGGCTTGCCCTGTACCGGCTTGGCCACGATGACATCAGGCGCCGCGTCCGCGTTGGTGGCCTGCTGCAGGTGCTTTTGTGCGCGCAGCCGCGGAACGATGCCCAGGACGCCGAGAACAACCGCCAGAACCAGGCCGATGACGATTACCGTGACTGCCTTGCCGGTCGCAAGAGGCTTGCGGCGTTGTACATTCCCCTGCTTCGGCTCGGACTCGTGCGCGGCCTGCTTCCGATCCTGCGGTTGTTTCTGCTCTTCGCTGTTGCTCATGCGGTGGCGTTCTCCTGGCCGCGATTCGGGCCCTGGTTCTGGCCACGTCCTGGCCCCGTATTCTCATTGAGGCGCTTCTGCCGGTTACCGGCTTCCCGCTCCCGCTTCGCCTGCTCCCGCTCGACGCGCTTCCGCTCCAGCCGCGAGTGAACGACGCTGAAGAACGTGGGCACAAAGAAAAGGGTGGAAGTGGTCGCAAATAGCAGGCCGCCGATCACAGCGCGTCCGAGCGGCGCATTTTCCTCGCCGCCATCCCCCAGCCCCAGCGACATGGGCACCATGCCGATGATCATGGCCAGCGCTGTCATGATGACCGGGCGAAAGCGGGTAAAGCCGGCGGCAATGGCCGATTCAGTCGCCTCGCCAGGGTGCTGCTCCAGGTGCTCCCGTGCAAATGAGACCACCAGGATCGAGTTCGACGTGGCAACCCCCATACACATGATCGCACCGGTAAGTGCCGGCACACTGACGTGGGTTCCGGTGATGAAGAGGAACCAAACGATGCCCGAGATCGCCGCCGGCAGGCCCGAAATGATGATGAACGGGTCGAGCCAGCTTTGAAAATTGACCACGATCAGCATGTACACCAGGGCGATCGAGAAGATCAGCCCGAGATACAAGCCCTCAAACGAGCTGTGCATGGTCTGCACCTGCCCGCGGATCACCAGGCGCGAGCCGTGCGGCAGCTGCTGCCGGAGCGATTGCACCTTCTTCTCGATCCCCGCGTTGACGCTGGACAGATCACTGTTCACAACGTTGCCGTAAATGTCGATTGCCGGGCTGATGTTGTAGTGCGTTACCGTCGCCATCTCCTCACCCTGGACAAAGGAGGCGACGTTGCCGAGGATCTGTGGCGGGGCTGGCCCGGTCACCGTGGGGTGGGGCATGATGGCCGCGAGCGAGGTGGGCGCGACGCCGAGCCCGGCCGAGCCGATACCACTCGCAGAGTAGCCGCTGGAGGTACCATCCGTGCTTGCACCAGAGCCGCCATTGCCGGATGTCGCCGTACCCGCGGCCGTAATTGGAATGTTGGCCAGGTCGTTCAGCGTGTCCAGGTTGTACTGTGGGGACTGCACGGCGATGTTGTAGGAGACGTTATTTATAGGATCGAGAAAAAAGGTTGGCGAGGTCTGGAAGGAGCCGCTGGTTGCCGAAAGCAGGCTCTGCGCCACGTCGTTCTGCTTCAGCCCCAGCTGTGCGCTCTTGGTCCTGTCCACGTCGACATACAGCCGGGGATTGTTGAAGGGCTGCTGAATCCGCAGGTCGGCGGTACCCGGCACATAGCGCATCGCGTTCAGCAGCTTGACCGCGAAGGTCCGGTTTCCCTCCAGGTTCGGCCCGGAGATCTGCACATCGATCGGCGCCGGAAGTCCGAAGTTGAGGATCTGCGTGATCATGTCCGACGGCAGCTCGTAGAAGATGGTTCCCGGAAAGCGCGTCGCCAGTTCGGTACGCAGCCGCTCCACGTAGAGCTCGCTCGGGTGGTGCTTGGCTGCCAGCGAGACCTGGATGTCCGCATCGGCCGGGCCAATCGGGGCGGAGTTGCTGTAGGTCAGGTTGATGCCCGAGTACGGCAGCCCGATATTGTCGATGATGTTGGTCAGCTCTGCGGCCGGTATCATCTCCCGGATCGCGTGATCGATCTGGTCGCACAGCCGGGCTGTCTCCTCGATACGAGTCCCGGTGCGCGCGCGAACATGCAGGGTAAACCGGCCCGCATCGACCGAGGGGAAGAAGTCCTGGCCCAGGAACGGGAACAGCAGCGCCGCCGAGCCAAGCGTGAACCCGAAGAACAGCAGCATGAAGAGCATGGGGCGGGCGATACATAGCTCGAGGATGGTCTGGTACCCGATCCGTATCTTCTCAAAGCGCGCCTCAAAGCCGAGCTGGAAGCGGATCAGGGGATTGCGGCTGTTCTTCCGGGCCTCGACTTCTTCCTCATCCTGCTCGTGCAGCATGTACATGGCCATGGTGGGCACAATGGTTCGCGACAGCAGGTAGGACGCGAGCATGGCAAAGACCACGGCCTCGGCCAGCGGCACAAACAGATACTTGGCTACGCCGGAGAGGAAGAACATCGGGACAAACACGATGCAGATCGAGATGGTTGACACCAGCGCCGGCACCGCGATCTGGGACGCCGCGTCGAGGATGCCCTGCTCGATGGCTTTGCCTTCCTCGAGATTGCGGTTGATGTTCTCGATCTCGACCGTTGCGTCGTCAACGAGGATGCCGACAGCCAGTGCGAGGCCGCCGAGGGTCATGATGTTGATCGTTTCGCCAAGAGCCGCCAGCAGCAGAAGGGACGAGATGATGGCCAGCGGTATCGAGACAGCGATGATGATGGTTGACCGGAACGAGCCGAGGAACAGCAGGATCATGATCGCCGTCAGGAGGGCGGCAATGATGGCCTCGCGTGCTACGCCGGTGATCGATGCGCGAACGAAGATCGACTGGTCAGCCAGCGGCGTGATCCGCAGCTGCGGTGGCAGCTGTGCCAGGATCCCCGGCAGGTGGCCGCGTATGCCGGAGACGATGTCCAGCGTAGACGCGTCACCAGTCTTGATGACAGACAGGAGCGAAGCGCGCTGGCCATCGACACGCACGATGTTGGTCTGGGGTGGAAACCCATCGCGCACGTGGGCCACGTCATGGATGTAAACCATCGACCCGTTCACCGATTTGACCGGCAGATCGTTCAGGCCCTGGATCGTCGAAGGAGCCGAGTTGGTCTCCACCTGGTACTCAAAGTTGCTGATCTTGATGGTGCCGGAGGGCAGGATCAGGTTCTGCGACGAGATGGTCGAGACCACGTCGGTCGGCGCAAGACCCTTGGACTGCAGCGCCTGGAGGTTGAGATCGACCTGCACCTGGCGCTGCTTGCCGCCGTAAGGGTAGGGGATGCCAGCGCCTGGCACGGTCACCAGCTGGGTGCGGATGAAGTTGAGACCGAAGTCATTCAGCTGCTGCTCACTAAGGCCCTGCCCGGAGAGACCGAGCTGGATGATGGGCACGCTCGAGGCCGAGTACTGCAGGATAAGGGGGGGCGTTGTGCCCTGAGGCAGCTGGCGCAGCTGTGTCTGCGCGATGGCCGTTACCTGGGCGTTGGCGTCGGCGATGTTGACGTTCGGCTGGAAGTAGATCTTGATGATGCCGATGCCATTGAGCGACTGCGACTCAACATGCTCGATGTTGTTGACCGTCGTCGTCAGCGTTCGTTCGGAAAGCAGCACGATCCGGCTCGCCATCTGCTCCGGCGACAACCCCGTGTACTGCCAGATCATGGCGACGACAGGTATGTTGATGTTCGGAAAGATGTCTGTAGGTGTCTCGATGATCGCGATCGGACCGAGAACCAGCAACAGTATGGCCAGCACGGCAAAGGTATAAGGCCGTCGCAGTGCGAGGCGGACAATCCACATAGCTTGTCAGGTTCTCCAGCTCAGGTTCCGGGCAAAGGCACCCACGTCATCCGGGCCTTGGCATTGGGATGCAGACGGTTAACAGTGATGCTCGGGGAAGAAGGCGAATCACGCCTCACCACATCCCAGGGGAACGGATCCGCGAAGATCTGCCCACTATCGAGGGTGGCGAGCGCAGTCAGTGCATCGCTATGGTGCACTTCTATCTTTTTTGTCTATAGGGAGTAGACGCAGCAGAGCCCGCGAAGGACGCGGAAGGGTCGGCGAGCGCCAGCACATTTCTCCCGGGGAGCCGGGCTACATGTTCATGTTCTTGAAAATGGGCGAGGGGATGCAGCGTACCGCAAACATGATGAGCCGCCAGAAGCCAGGGAGGTACACGATGTCCTGCCGGGTCGCTACAGCGCGCACAATGCCCCGGCCGATCGTGCGCGGCTCGGCAAACAGGGAGCCGCGCGGAAGGTGTGCGGTCATGGGCGTCGCCACAAATCCCGGCTTGATCGTGAGGACGTGCACGCCCGTGCGGTCGACGCGGTTCCTCACTCCGTCCAGCAGGATGCTGAGCGCGCCTTTCGACGCGCCATACACATAGTTACTCTTGCGGCCCCGGTCGCCGGCGACCGAGGAGATCACTGCCAGGCAGCCGCCGCTGTGTCCTTCAAAGTAGTTGGCGAGCAGGGTGATCAGCGAGGCCGGCGACAGGAAATTGGTCTTGTAGATCCCCTCCGCCACCACCGGGTCGGCCTGGGCGGTAGCCTGGTCCCCCAGCACTCCGTGTGCCAGCAGTGCCATGTCGATGACGCCCAGCGCATAGGCAGCGGAGGCGAGCAGGTCCTTATGCGCGTCCAGGTTATCGAGGTCCAGGGTCAGCGAGGTCACCGCCAGCGCTCCGCGGGTACGCAGATCGCTCGCTACCGCCTCCAGCTTGTACGGATCCCGGGCAACGAGGAAGAAGCTGGCGCCGCCCGCCTGGTCGGCAAACAGCCGGGCCGTGGCCTGGGCAATGGCAGAGGTAGCGCCGAGGATAAGGATCTTCCGCGGGCGCGCCGGTTCCCGTTTAGCCACGTCCAGTCACCCGCCGCCAGAAGCCCGAGTCAAACGCCGGGTCGACGTAGGCAGCGAACCGCTCCCACTCCGGATAAAACGCCTGGTACTGCGCCGCGCTCATCCGGGCATCCTTGGCCGGGTACATGCGTCCGCCATGCTCGAGCGTGATCGAGGCGAGCCGGTCCAGCAGGTCGAAGGAGACCTCTTCGCGGATGGGGAAGTCAAGCGCCAGGGTCAGGCCGGGCTTCGGGAAGCTCAGCACTCCTGGCGAGGGCACATCGCCAAACACCTTCAGCACGGCCAGAAACGACGCCAGGCCGGAAGCCGTGATCGCCTTCATGATCTGCGTGATGCCGTGCTGGTCTGTATCCCAGGGCAGCACGCACTGGAACTGCAGCAGGCCAGCCTTGCCGTACATCCGGTTCCACTTGAGCACGGAGTCGAGCGGATAGAAGAACGGCTCGTAATCGACCACCGAGTACACGGTCTTCTTGCGCTGCTTGTTGTAGTAGGCGAAGTTAAACAGGCCAATCGATGCCCTGTTGAGGGTCCACTGCGGCAGGTCGATGGGAAACACCAGCTTCGGCTCCTTCGAGCGGTGGAGCGGCTCCGGAGTTTCGGCATGGGTCCCCTGCATAAAGATGCCACGGGCAAAGTTTTTGCCGGTCGAGACGCAATCGATCCAGGCAACGGTGTACTCGACATTGGCCGCGGCGCGGGACAGCTCAATGAACTCGGTGAAACCGACAAACTTGTCGCCGCGATAGTTGATGCCGCGGGTCACGATCGGACGCAGCCGCAGCTCGGCCCAGGTAATCAGGCCGGTCAAGCCCATGCCGCCGATGGTCATGGCGAACCAGTCGCGATTTTCCCGGTTGGAGCAGAGGATCCTCGAACCATCCGAGCGAACCAGCTCGAAGCGCAGCACATGCGAGCCGAAGGTACCGGCGATGTGGTGGTTCTTGCCGTGGATGTCGTTCGCGATCGCGCCGCCCATGGTCACGTACTTGGTACCCGGGGTGACGGGCAGGAAAAAGCCGAGCGGCACGGCAAAATCGAGAATCTCGGCCAGGGTGACGCCAGCCTCGCAGCGCAGGATGCCGGTCGCCGGATCGAAATGGAGCATGCGATCCATACCGCGCGTATGCAGCAGGGTCCCATCCTCCAGCAGGCAGACATCGCCGTAGGAGCGGCCGGCGCCGACCGGAAGCATGCGCCCCTTCGGCAATTCGCGGGGCGGAAAATCGCTCGTCCAGGACAGGGGCTGCAGCTCAGAGCGCAGCTTCGGGTAGCGCCCCCACGACTCAAACGCTGCGGCGCGGCCGGATGGCGCGGTGTTCTCAGGCGCTGGCGGCCCCGGCGGGGGAGTCAGGGAGTTTTCAGGCAGAGTCGATGGCATGTGATTGGCCATAGTATTGCTTCCTTGGGTTCATGTTCTATGCGCGCGCGGCGCAGGCGGAGCGGTAAACAGCTAGAAGGCAGCAAACAGGATGACACAGACCGCGGCAAAGCCAAGCAGCATGCTTGCCTTGTCCGTCAGGGCGAAAATGACCGGGTCTTCATCCAGTTCACCACGACTGGCCAGAAGCCACACGCGGCTGAGCCACAAAATCATGATCGGTGTGATGAGCCACATGCGTTGTGGATGGGGGTACAGGCCGGTCACGTCTCGTCCGCTGATGTAGAGCGAGAAAACCACGACCGAGGCGTAGGCGCTGGCGGTGCCAAACGAGCGCATCTGCTCGGTATCGCTCAGCAGGTAGCCGCGGCCATTTGAAACAGCCTTGCCCGAGGCGCGCAGGTTCTGCAGCTCGGCGAATCGCTTGACGATGGCGAGTGACAGAAACAGGAAGATGGAAAAGCCCGCGAGCCACGGCGAGATCACGACGCTGGTGGCTGCCGCGCCGGCCAGCAGCCGCAGCGTGTACAGCCCGGACAGCAGCACCACGTCAACCAGGACCACCCGCTTCAGGTACAGCGAGTAGGAGAGCGTCGTCACCAGGTACACCAGCAGGTACGCGAAGAACTTGCCCGGCAGCACCATGGCCACGGCAAAGGAGAGCAGCAGGAGCCCAGCCGAAAGCAGCACGCCGGTCTTGCCCTGTAAGTCGCCCGCAGCGAACGGCCGCCTGCGCTTGCGAGGATGCCGGCGGTCGGCTTCGATATCCAGCAGGTCGTTCACTATATAGGTAGAGGACGCGCACAAGGAGAAGCAGAAGAAGGCGGCGACTGCCTGCAGCGCCGAGCGGGTACCCACGGCATGGGCCAGCAGCAGGGGCACAAAGATGAGGACGTTCTTGGCCCACTGGTGCACCCGGGCAGCGCGGCGGAACGCCTTCAGCGGTGGGGCCTTGTCAATGAACTGTTGCTGCACAGAAAATCGCCCGGCGCGCATGGCACTGCGGAGAGCGCCATCCGGGTTCGCGACCATCGCGACGCCGGCGTGGGTCAGCAGCGGCACGTCCGGCCTGGCATTACCGATGTAATCGAAGCCTTCCGCACCAAAACGCTGCTCGAAAGAAGCCAGCTTGTTGCGGCCCGTCAGGTTAGTGACGCCGTCGCTGGCCAGCACGCCGTCAAAGATGCCCAGGTGCGCAGCGACCCGCTCCGCCAGCGCCGCATCGGCACCGGTGGCCAGGTACAACTGGCGCCCCAGCCCGCGTTGCTGCTCCAGGAAGTGTAGAAGCGGCTGGTTGTAGGGCAGGTGCGCGACATCGAGCTGGACCCGCTCGGTGACTTCGCGCTTCAGGGTCGCTTTCCCCTTCGCGATCCAGCCGGGAACCCGCAGCAGGTCGCCCGTGTGGGTGCGCACCATCAGCAGCAGCGTATCGACCAGCGTGTCGCTCTTGACCAGGGTTCCGTCAAGATCGACACATAACGGACGCAGAGGCAGCGTGGCCCCAGCCTGCACAACGGGCGTAGCTACGGCGAAGCTGGTCCCTTCTCGGCGGATGTCGCTCATGGGCAGACGAAGTATAGCACCCTGCCTCCGGCCGGAACCTGGCTGCCCCAGGGCCAAACAGCCTGATCCTTCAGCCCGGGCTCGATCATCAGACAGGGGTACATCCCGGCATCCGGGCCGCGGCAGGAGCTTCTGCGGGGCCGGCCGCGATGTCCCTGAAAGAGAGGTCGCAGTGATAGCACAGGGAGTCAGGCTTTCGGTTCTCGACCAGTCCCCGGTTGCCGCGGGAACTACGGCCAGCGAGGCTCTTGAGCATTCTGTCGCGCTGGCGAAGCACGTGGAAGCGCTGGGCTACTCGCGCTTCTGGATGTCCGAGCATCACGCGATGCAGACCCTCGCCTGCTCGGCACCAGAGATCGTGCTGGCACGCATCGGGGCAGCAACCAGCACCATTCGCATCGGCTCGGGCGGCATCATGCTGCCCCACTACTCGCCCATGAAGGTAGCTGAAGTCTTTCGGACGCTGCATGCCATGTACCCCGGCAGGATCGACCTGGGCATCGGCCGTGCACCCGGCGGCGGCCCCATTGAATCGCAGGCACTGCGCCGTGACCGGCAATCCGTTCCCGCTGACGACTTCCCCGACCAGGTGGCAGAGCTGCTGGCGTGGCTTGGGCAGGGCGAAGGCTTCCCTGCCGGCCATCCATTCGGAAGAATCGAGATCTCTCCCGCCATGCCGGGTGGCCCGACCGTGTGGCTGTTGGGATCAAGCATGTGGGGGGCAGCGGCCGCGGCGCAATGGGGCATGCCCTATGCTTTCGCCCATTTCTTTAGCCCGGTGGCGACCCGCGCCGCACTCGATCAGTACCGCCGCGCCTTCCATCCATCTTCCCAGTTGCAGCAATCGCAGGCTACCGCTGCTGTCGGGGTCATTGTCGCCGATACCGACGAGGAAGCACGCTTTCTGCACAGCAGTGTCCGGCTGCTGCAGCAGAGGATCCGCCAGGGCGATCGGCGGCCGGTCGCCAGTCCAGAGGAAGCGCTGCGGCTGCTGCGCACAGACGGCGGATTGCCGGGAGTGGTGTCCGGGGGCGCGGACGAAGGCGAGTTCCCGCGCTACATCGTCGGAAGCCCGGCGACGGTGGCGAGGGATCTCGGCAACATGGCTGCCTCACTCGGCCTGGACGAGGTTGTCGTCAACACGATCACACACAGCCATGCCGCGCGGCTTCGCTCGTACACGCTGCTGGCGGAGGCCTTTCACCTGCGCAGCGCCCGCGAAAGCCAGGAGCTCGCCGGTTTCGCATCGAAGTAACGACCCATAGGGATCAGGAGAAGCAATGGCGCGGAAACCAGGAACGATCGTGCTGGTACATGGTGCATGGCTGGACGGCAGTGTCTGGACCAATGTGCTGGTGCCGCTGGCGCACGAGGGCTACACAGTACGCGCGGCGCAGCTGCCGCTGACCTCCTACGAGGGCGACGTCGCGGCGGTGGAACTGCTGCTGGACCGTGTCGAAGGCCCGGTGCTGCTGGTTGGCCATTCCTATGCCGGCGCGGTGATCTCGGCTGCCGGCAATCACTCGAAGGTCGCGGGCCTTGCCTATGTCACGGCCTTCGCGCCTGAGGCCGACGAGGTCTTTGGCAGCCTGATGAACATGCATCCGGCAGAAGCCGCGATGACGATCGGTCCCGATGCAAGTGGCTTTCTGTGGATCGATGCCGAGTTTGCAGCGACCGCGCTGGGACACGATGTGCATCGCGGTGCGATCCACCTGGGTGTCGCGGTGCAGAAACCTGCCAGCTACAAGCTATTCGAAAGCAAGCTGTCTGACCCGGCATGGAAGCGGAAACCGAGTTCCTACCTGGTGACCACCGAGGACAGGATCTTCGCCCCACAAACCCAGCATGAGCTTGCGAGGCGGATCCATGCGAGAACCGAGGACGTAGCTGCCAGCCACCTGGTGCTGCTGTCACAGCCGGATGCGGTCGCGCAATTCATCCGCAACAGCGCTGAGGTGCTGGGAGCCTGAGCCAGGCCGGCGGGGGTGTCGCCGTAAACTCACGAAGGGCTGGCGCGATGCCAGCCCTCTCCTTGCGTCCCGCTCACTCG
>CAXTEW010000088.1:0-10608 GCA_964243175.1 uncultured Acidobacteriaceae bacterium | reverse complement strand
GTCCATCTGCGCGGCGACCTGGAAGAGGTGGATCAGCTGAACGGCTGTCATGAACAGCACAACGTCGACGCTGCCCTGGGCGAGGGCCAGCACGGCTTCGCGCAGTGGCTGCAGATCTTCTGGCAGGCCCCACTGGTAGACCGGCACCGTGAGGACCGACGCGCAGCGGCTGGTGAGCGCCGCCAGCAGATCGGTGTTGGTGGCGCCATACTCCTGCACGGCAACGCGCATCGATGCCAGCTGCGGCCCGAACTCTGCGTCGATCGCCCGCATCAGCTCGCGCCAGGTGGTTGGTTCCGCCGCCACCGCTGCCACGGGGATCGAGAACTCGCGTAGTGCTGACAAGGGCTTGATGCCGCGTGCTGCGGCTGCCGTGGTCCGGAGAATGCTGAGCAGCTCTTCCCGGTCATACCGCGTCGCCATGATATCGACCATAGCCCGCACACCGACACCGGTCAGGAAGACGATGAGATCGAACTCGCGGGCAAGCAGTTTCTCAGCGAAGGCGAAGCACGCGACGTTTGACTCAAGCGGGAGCTCGCGCATGGCGGGCGCGACCATAGGTATGCCGCCATAGGTCAGGATGAGCTTCTCCACTTCCCTGGCGCGGCGCGACTCGAGCGAAAGCACCCGAAGTCCAGCAAAGCTGGCTTGTGGCATGGCGGATCTCCTCGCGCTGGTGGCACGGATGCCGGGCGCCTGCCGGGCGGCGCCTCCAAGGCCTCGCAGCGCTGGCGCCCTGACACCCTCGGCCGGCCGCGCACCTGTGTTGATGGTCTTGTTGCTATTTCCGCTATCGTATCGCGACAGCCAGCCTGCTTCCCGTTCACGCGATCGGGGCGCTACTGCGATGCTGCGGAGCGGAGCGGGTGGGTGAAGCGATAGACGAGCTCGAAGTAGCCGAACTGGGCGCCGGTGTCGCGCGGATAGATGGCGCGTACCACCGTACGCCCGCTGGCGTGGCCGTAGTACGCGGAGAGTGTCAGCGGCCTGGCAACGGCATAGTCTGCGCTGATGTCGTAGAACGAGGAAAAGCTGGTGAAACCATTGCCCGGCCGCCCCTGGTAGCCAAATACCTTGGTGTCGTAAGCGCCACCGCCTGTGTACCAGAGGTCCTTGCCGGAGGTGAGCTGCAGGAAGTGAAGATCGCTGCGCAGCTCGAGCTTCCTGCCTGGTGAGTCGACCAGCTGCACGAACTGGTCACTCGAATTCATCATGTTGAAGAATGGAAAGCGCGCGTACAGCCGAGGAGTAGGCAGCACCTGGAAGAAGGTGTTGTGCTCATGGTCGTTCGGGTTCGCGTCCCCGGTGCTGCGCAGAAAGCCGCCGCGCAGCCATGGCCGGGTAGGTACGGTGTCGAGGCGCAGGCCGCCTTCGCCGGCCAGAGCCCCGGCCCGGTGATTCAGTACGCCCCACTGGCCATCCTGCAGCACGCCCCAGAAGAGCAGGTCCACCGTCGACTTGCCGAGCGGCAGCGCCACGGCGGCATCCGCTCCGTAACTGCCGATACGGATGTTGTGGCGATCAGCAGTGCGGGCGGCAACGGTGCGATTGTCTGTCTTGACGATGCCAGGGCGACCGTCATGGTAGTCCATCGCGAAGCCGCGCAACTGCACGTGCCCATTCGCCACGTAGCGGGTGTAGTTCAGGTACTGCAGGTCGACGTTGAGCTCCGGGTTGGCGTTCATGTTGTAGACGCCCTGATCTGCGCGTGCAGCCAGGCCTGCCAGGTCCCAGTTGGCCCCGCCGAGGTGTGCATCGATGCCATCGAAGCTACGCTGACCATTCGAAAAGCCGAAGTTGCCGATCAGTCGCTGCTGGATCCGGTTTGTCTGCAGCCACGCCAGCGTGGAATTTCTGGGAGTCGTCTCCTGCCCATCGAAGAACTCGAAGCGGCCGAGCCGCACCGTGTCCCTGTCCCCGTGAAGGTGGTAGCGCAGGTAGCCCTGTTTGAAGGAGGCAGCCGCTGGCTCGGCGTTGCCGCCATCGCTAGCGTAGTAGGTTCCGCCGAGGCCTAGCTGGCCTTGTGCGGTCACCGGCGAGACTGCATCGCTCGGCAGGCCCAGGATGGCTGACTGGGACAGTTCCAGCTGCCAGTCAAAGCGACGTACCCTCTGCTGCAGCGCGAGGCGAAGCAGCGACTCGACGTAGCCGTAGCGCTCCGCTGCCGGGGTCGCTGCAAACCACTGCCAGGCTTCGACCCGGGTACGGTCATACACGGTGAGTGTCAGCGGCCGGGACGGCCGCTGCGGCGGTGCGGTGCTGCCGGGTGTCCCTGGCAGAACGGCTTGTGCTGCGAGCGTGGCGGGGAACAAGGCGATGCCGAGCAGAGTGGTTGCGAACGTCAACGGCTGTCTCCTGTGGTGTCGATACAGCGAGCGATCTCCGCGCCGGGCGGGCTGCGCTTTGCGGAAAGGTGTCGTGGCCATGCGCGCCGAGTCGCGAAAAGGAGGCGGCGTCCGCTGGTTGGCCAGCATACTGAAGAATGCGGATCGTTGCTGGAGGGAAGCGGAAGAGGTAGTGACCGCGGCTGGGTGGGCGCGCATGCGGGCGAGACAGGCGCTGGCCCTGGCGCGCCACGATCACGGACCCGCCTGTATACGGGACCGGCCTAGCGCCCGAGGGAAGCCATCCATGTCAGGAAGACGCTTTCCAGTGCCATCCTGTGATCGCTGAAGCTGTGATCGGTCGCCATGTGCTGTTCCGCGACCCGCGTGTCGCCAGCCTGGCGCAGCGCCTGCGCCATCGCGGCATTGGCGGCAGCAAGGCCGTCATCTGCCTCGAGTACCAGTGCAGGCATGGTGTGGATGGCCGGGGCGTAGTCGACATAGTTCCACTGGGCGGCGTGGGCTTTCGCATCCTCCCACAGGCTCTCGGCAGTGCAGCCGGCCAGTGGCGGCATTTCTGTCCGGAAGCTGCCGAGAACCCCCTGCACCGCCGCGGGAGTGGTCGCATGGGCGGCCTGGGCACCGATGTTCCAGGCGCTGATGACCGCGACACCTGCCAGCTCAGGGTGCGTGTCTGCGACATGCAGCGCCATGAAGCCGCCCATGCTGTGGCCCACGACAAGGATCCGTGTCGTCTCGATGTGGTATTTCGCCGCGGTGGCCGGGTCCTCCAGAAAGGCGAGAGCGGCCTCCGTGTCCTCCGTAGCGTGGGTGAAGGAGAAGTCTCCCGGGGAGCCCCATGATCCGCGGTAGTGGAAGGTGAGCACGTTCCAGCCGGCACGCCGCATGGCCTGCGCCAGGTCAAGATTCTGCTCGTTGCCAGGGAAGCCGTGCAGCAGCAGTACGGTCGGATGGGTGGTGGCGCCGGCGGCCAGGTAGAAAACAGCATTCATCGCGGCGCCATGGCTTGGCACGGTAAGCTCCTGCAGCGCTGCCGGGTGTTGCGCGTCGCGAGGCGGGTCAGCGGACAAGGCAGACTGCACAGCACCGCTGCGGCCTGGCAGCTGGGCAAAGCCGTGGCTGGCCGGGAACGAAAGGGCGAGTGTCGCTGCCACCAGGAAGGTGGCTGCTGGTTGAAGCCTGGTGTGGGTCATCGCGTGCTCCTGCGCGTTTCCTGGGGCGGTCTCTGTGCGCAAGCACAACCATACTTGACGTCATCCTCCGTGACATGGAAAGCCTGCCGACGCTCCGGAAGCCCCGGGCTGCGCAGGAGCGACAACCGTCAAAACCGCTGGCTAGAATGGGTCCCCGAGGAACGCACGCCATGACCGTAACGCCTCTCTGCCTGTTTCGCCTGGACCTGGCTTGCCGCAGCCGCTTGCAGGTTCTCGGCTTCACCGCCCTGCTGCTGCTTTCGCCTGCCGCCAGCCGTGCCCAGGCCCCGCATACCCTGGACGCAGGGGAGCAGCAGAAAGTGGAGTCACTGCTGAAGCAGATGACCCTGCAACAGAAGCTGGATTACATCGGCGGCACCGGTTTTGCGGTGCGGGCGGTACCGTCGCTCGGCATCCCGGCGCTTGAAATGTCAGACGGCCCTTATGGCACACGATCAAACGAGGGCTTTCCTTCAACGACCTACGGAGCCGGGATTGGCCTGGCTGCCTCCTGGGACCGCGACCTGGCCATGCGGGTAGGCGGCGGCATCGGGCGGGATGCCCGGGCGCGCGGGGTCCACTTCATGCTGGGTCCGGGCGTCAACATCTACCGGGCCCCTCAGAATGGGCGAAACTTCGAGTATTTCGGCGAAGACCCGTTCCTCTCTGGCCAGATAGCCGCCGGGTATATCACCGGCATGCAGCAGCAGGGTGTCAGCGCCACGGTCAAACATTTCCTGGGGAATAACTCGGAGTTTCTGCGCCACGATTCTGACTCGGAGATAGACGAGCGAACCGTGCGGGAGATTTATCTGCCTGCCTTCGAAGCCGCTGTCAAACAGGGGCATGTTAGCGCACTGATGGACTCCTACAACCTGATCGATGGAAAACACGCGACGGAGAACAGTTACTTCAATACAGAAATCCTGCGCAAGGAGTGGGGTTTCCAGGGCGTAGTCATGTCTGACTGGGACGCCACCTATGATGCCGTGGGTGCTGCCAATAACGGCCTCGATCTCGAGATGCCAACGGGCAAGTTCATGAACAATGCGAACCTTGGACCCGCGATCCAGGCAGGCAAAGTACCAGAAGCAACGATAGATGAGAAGGTACGCCGTATTCTCTCGACAGCCATGGCGTACGGCTGGCTCGGTCGCGACCAGCGGGATATGTCTATCTCGTATGTGAATGCGCGTAACAAGGCGGCTGCGCTTGACTCGGCGCGCGAGGGCGCGGTGTTGCTCAAGAATGAAGGAAATCTGCTGCCGCTCAACAAGGCCGCGATCAAGACGATTTTCGTGGTTGGCACCGACGCATATCCCGGGGTCCCGGTCGGCGGCGGAAGTGCCGGTGTCGTGCCTTTCCATGAAGTAAGTGCGTTTGAAGGCATCAGTGACGCAGCAGGCGCGGGGAGTACGGTGCTGTACGATCCCGGCGTCGATACGCTCGCTCATCTGAGTGCGAAAACCCAGTTCACGACCTCCGCTACCAATGGAAAGGCGGGAGTCACTGTCGACACGTTTGCCAATCAGGACCTGCAGGGGTCGCCTGCCGCAAGCGAGGTTGTCAGCCGTATCAGCCTGGAAGGGCTTAACTTCAAGATGCTGCTCGACAATGTCGACAAAGCCATGGCGTTGTTCTCCGGACCGCCGAAGGAGGTATCTCACCGATTCACGGGATACTACAGCGCGCCGGTCAGCGGTAAGTACGTGGTGGTGCTTGAGGGGTCTGGCGAAGGCTCGGGCAACCGGGTCTACGTCGATGACAAGCTGGTGTTTGATAACTGGAGGCAGGTACGCGCGTTCCAGCCGCATGCGTCTCTCGACCTCCCGGCCGGGATGCACAAGGTAGTTGTGGAGGAGTCACAATCAAACCCGATCGGCGGCCACCTTCTGTTCGCGATCGTAGAGGAAGACAAGCTGGTCAACGAGCGCGCCATGCAGCTGGCAGCGAAAGCAGACGTCATTGTGGTCGCGGCCGGCTTTCAGCAGGAGGATGAAAGCGAGGGCGGGGACCGGACCTTCGCGCTGCCATTTGGAGAGTCGGAGTTGATCCGCCACATGGCCTCTGTGAACCCGAGGACCATCGTGACGCTTACCTCGGGCGGCGGTGTCGACCCTGGCAAGTGGCTGGAACACGTCCCGGCGCTGCTCGAAACCTGGTATGCGGGGCAGGAAGGCGGCCACGCGCTTGCCGAGATACTGTTTGGCGACTGCAATCCGGGTGGTCACCTGCCGGCTACGTTTGAACGCAAGGCGGACGATAATCCCACGTTCGCCAGCTACTATCCCGAGCCTGGAACACGGAAGATCGTCTACAAGGAGGGCATCTTTGTGGGCTACCGCGGGTATGAGAAGAACAAGGTGCAACCGCTTTTTCCCTTCGGCTTCGGACTTTCCTACACGACCTTCCGGTTCGCCAACCTGACGGTGCAACCCGGTGACCCTGGTAACAATGTGCGTGCTACTGCCACCTTTGATGTGACGAATACAGGAAGCCGCAGGGGTGCCGAGGTGGCCCAGCTGTATGTCGGCGAAGACCACCCGAAGGTGGAACGGCCGGTGCATGAGCTGAAAGGTTTTGAGCGAGTGGAGCTGGCCCCCGGAGAAACAAGGCATGTGACCATCCCGCTCAACGCGCGCGCCTTCTCCTACTACGACGTCGCCGGGAAAAAGTGGGCAATCGGCACCAGCCACTTCACCGTCTCCGTGGGGGATTCCATCGCGTCCCTGCCACTGACAGCCGCGCTGAACCTGAGGAGCACAGCCGAGTAAGAGGTTGCTCCGGATAGAAAACAGCGGCTCCTGCGACATGCGTGGAGCCGCTGTTTTTTGCTGCCTTGCCGCCCCCGACCGACGGCCCCCGGCCGCATGTGCCCGGCCGATATGCAGCCGATATGCAGCCGACATGCAGCACCAACCCGGCCCGACCGCCTGCCTTGCAAAGGCAATTCATACAACGGAAGCCTTGATCCCGGCCAGCACGATGGTAACGCGGGATGTTCGATTCGGGAGAAAAGCCCGCACCAGTGCGCATTAACATCGGTCGCTGTAGCTCTATCTCCGCACGGATCGTGCCATGCCCGCCTTGTTCAGGACAATTCGCAGCAGCGTGAGCAGGGGCGTCTTCCCGGAGGGCGCGCGGGAAACGTTGGTCGTGTTGTGGCGGTCGCAGTCCGGGCAAAGCCTGATCGAGGCCTCGGCGGTGCTCGCCGTGACGATGACTCTGTGTACCTACGCGGTCGACTTCGGCTACTTCTTCATCGTGGCCGCGAACCTCACGTCGTCCTCGCGTACCGCGGCCCAGTTCTCTATCCAGGGTTTTGAAACACCGGGGCAGACGACCCTCGCCACTGCCGGCCCGCCCAGCACCGCGGGCAGCGTCGCCGCGCTCGCGCTGGCAGACCTTGGCAGCCTTCCCTTATCGACAACCGTCACCGCGATCACGGTCTGCTCGAAGAGCCTCGGCGTCACCGGGAACTTTGTCAACTGTGCTGCCTACAGCACCGGCAGCGCGAGCGGAACCTATACGTCTACTAGCTCGACGGCCACGATGGAAGACCCCGAGGCGCCCACTTTCTATCTGAACCGCGTAGACGTGACGTATACCGTGCAGCCGCCGATTCCCATCTCGCTACTGACGGCTTCGCTCGTTCCCAATCTGAACTTCCACCGGTATGTCGTGATGCGGGCTGAGGATTAGCATGCAGCGATTACGCAACCGCATGCGCCTGTTTGCCGTCCTGCGCCGCCTTCGCAAGTGCACGGGGGCGCAGGCGATGGTCGAGACCGCGCTGGTGCTCGTCATCGGTATTCCCCTTTGCTTTTACAGTTTCGAAGTATGCATGTTGACTTACACGGTCGGCGTGATCGGCGATTCGGCGAGGCAGGGCATTCGCTACGCGGTGGTGCACGGAACCGATAGCAGCACGTGCAGCGGACCAAGCACCGGGTGCGGCGACGCCACAGGCGCAAACGTGAAGTCGACCGTCGCCACTGCGGCGCAGCTCAGCTTCCATGACACGACAAAGATGGTGGTGACAGTGACCTATCCAGACAGTACCTCTACGCCGGGCTCGCACGTGTTGATCACCGTGGCCTACACCTATGTGCCGTATATGAATTATCCAGGTCTGGCGCAAAACATCAGCGCCACGTCGGAGGGTGTGATTGTTTACTAATCTTGAGGACTTACCTGAGAGTGAAGGGGAGGCCGGGCAGTCTGGCATCGTGCTGATGGTGATGCTGTGTGTGCTGGTGCTGAGCGCGGCCGGCCTGGCAGTGGATGTGAGCAACCTGTGGTCGCACCGCCAGGCGGCGCAGGCTGCGGCCGACGCCGCCTGCCAGGCCGGCGCACTGGACTTGTTGACTGCCGCGGCTGGTGAGAGTTCGACTTATGGCCCGAACCCTCCCAATGCAGGGACCTGCACGGCGACGACGAATTCATCTATCTGCGATTACGCGAACTATAACGGCTACAACAGTGCCGGACCCGCGTCGTCCGGGGTAAGCACCACCACGGCATGGAATACGGTGAGCTGGAGCTTTCCCGCGACCGTGGCCGGGGCAACAGCGCCGTCCGGCGTAAGCTCTCCCTACCTCCAGGTATCCATCGTTGACAATGTACAGACCTTCCTTGTGCAGCTGGTTTCCTCACTGCATTTCTCGCAGGTAAAAGCACAGTGCACCTGCGGGCTGACTGAAGTTCGCGAAGCAGCGCCGGTCATCGTCCTGGACCCGCAGTCGAACGGCATCACTTACACCGGCGGGTCCAGCCTGAACATTGTCGGCGGCCCGCAGCGCGCCTTGCAGGTAAATTCTTCGAGCACCAATGCGGTGACGTGCTCCGGCTCGGGCGTTATCAATACCAGCAAGGGTGGGCCAAACGGGACCGGGTCTGATGTGGGTATTACCGGCGACGAACCGGAAGGCAGCAATGGCTGCGCCAGCAACGGCGGCTATGTGGGGTTTGAGTCTGGCACGACGGGTAAGTGGAGGTCGAACGATATCCCTCTGAACGACCCGTATGCCGGGGTTCCTGTCCCAGCCAGCGTCAAGTCACAGGTGCCTGCGACGTACACCACTCAGTACGGTACCGCCACTTATTACACCTGGGTCGGCTATCACATCGATGGCTGCCCAGATGTGAATGGCGGCGGCCACTATGCGAGGGCAAACGGCAATACGGTCAAGACCAACTGCGCAGAGTTCGGACCTGGTTACTACCCTAACGGGATACCGTTTCCGGATCAGGCGTCGACGGTGATCTTTCTTCCCGGAGTGTATTACCTGAACGGCTCACTTGCTCCCTCCGGCAGCAACGCCATGCGTATGGCAATGCCGTGCTGGACCTCCTACACTGCCGGTTATTCCTCGAGCGCCTGCAGCTCGGTGGCGACAGCCAAGGGGCTGCGCTACACGCAGGGTAGCGGCGTCATGTTTTATTTTCTTACTGGCACCTTCACTGTGTCCGGCGGCGCGACGGGGGACACGCTGGACGCCGTTCCCTCGCAGGCGCTGACCTGCGACGGGTCCACGCCTCCTGCCTCGCTCAATATGCCAGCAACACTGTCAAACAACGTGCTGTGGGCGCAGTGTACGTTGGATGGCACCTACTACGACTCCGGTGATGCGACGGGTGACTCTCAGGGCGCCCCGGGCATGCGGGGCCTGCTGTTTTTTCAGGACCACGCAGACACCTCCTCACCAAGCTTCACCGGCTCGGGTCAGCTTTCCTTTTCGGGATCGTTCTATTTCCACTCCACCAGCTATGCCGATGTCCTGAACCTCAGCGGCGGTACCAGCACAGGCAATTTCGTCATCGGCGATATAGTGACTGACCAGATCAGCCTGGGCGGCAGTGGAGCTATCAACCTTGCCATACCGCCGCAGGCGTCGGCTCCGATGCTGAAGGTAGCGGCATTCGAGTGAGGAACAGAGGCGGGCAGTAAAAAGTACCGACCTGTCCCCTGGAATATGTAGAAGCTACCAGCAGAATGACCGAAGTAATTACCCTGCCAAGTTTTGCTGGTACTAACTACACGGCCCCAAGTTACTCTGTTCCTACAGACGACATACACGCCGCAGCAGGCTCGGTGGCATGAGGTCGGGCGACATACTTCTCCGGAGGAACATACCATCATGATTCACTTTCGCGCACTCTTCAACAGCCTGCTGCAGGACGAGTCTGGCCAGGATCTTATTGAATACGCACTTGTCGCCGGCATCATCGGCCTTGCCGCGGTAGTCACCATGGGCACGCTGGGCACTAGCATCAGCAACGCCTTCGGCAGCATCAGCAGCTCGGTCACTGCCAACAAGTAAGCCAAGCCACGCGCGCTTTGATCCTCCCAGGGGGCCGCGTCCAGTGCGCCGGCAGGCCCTCTGCACCATGGAAAATATTCACTGATGGGTTCGGTGGAAAGCGTCATGATATTGCACTGTTATCCAGGTCTCACTGCATGACCTTCCCCGCGGCCTCGCTCTCGTATATCTCGGCCGCTTCACTCATCGCCGCACTCGGCGCCATTGTCGATCTGCGTACGCGCAAGATACCGAATCGACTTACCGGCCCCGCGGTGATTGCAGGCCTGCTCATGCACTTTGGGCTGGATGGGTGGCGCGGGCTGGGATCCTCTGCTGCCGCGGCACTCTTTGGTGGTGCTATCTTTGTCGTCTTCTTCATCGCTGGTGGTATGGGTGCGGGTGATGTGAAGCTGATGACCGCGATCGGCTCGTTCTGCGGTTTATCGCTGGTAGGCAACGTGCTCCTGTTGACAGTCATCGCGGGCGGTCTCCTCGCGATCGGGCTTGCTGTCGCGAAGGGCCGGGTCAAAGAAACGTTTGTGAATGTCGCGGTGCTTGCGGTCCATCACCAGATTTCTGGACTGCAGCCACACACCGAACTCCATGTAAGGAATGAGCAGACACTTCGCCTGCCGTACGGCCTCGCAGTTGCGGCTGGATGCTTCCTGATGCTCGCTACACAGCTGCACACCACGCTGCACCATTAAGGGTTAGCTGATCATGAACACGCGTCGTCTGGTACCCGCACTGCTTGCCGCACTG
>CAXTEW010000087.1:0-10696 GCA_964243175.1 uncultured Acidobacteriaceae bacterium | reverse complement strand
AATCGACGCCAGCGATGGGTTGTCGACCGACCTTGCCCATCTTTGCGAGAGCTCGTGCGTCCATGCCGTGGTCGAAGCCGCACTCCTGCCGGTCCACCCGCTGGCGCGCGCCGCCGCCGATCCGCTGGCCCTCGCTCTGCACGGCGGCGAAGATTACGAGCTTCTGTTTACCGCGTCACCATCCATCCGCATGCCCCGCTCCATCGGCCGGGTCGCTGTCACCCGGATCGGCCGCATCCTGCCCCGGCGAAGAAGCAGCCCACTCACCACCCTTATCGGCACGAACGGCGATCAACGTGAGCTGCGGAACCAGGGGTGGGAACACTTTCGTCACCAGCCGGCCAGGTAAGCAGCGCAATCCTTCGCAGCCGCTCGCCGTCCACCGGGCGCCACCATGCTGCGCGCGGAGGAATAGCGGGGGCACAAACGAGCTCGCCTCGATACAGGGCGTCTACGCTGACAGCGGTTAGCATCGAGAGATGCCTCCCGTTCGTGTACGTTTCGCTCCCTCGCCTACCGGCATGCTGCATGTTGGGAATGCCCGCACTGCCCTCTTCAACTGGCTGTTTGCGCGAGGCCAGGGTCCCGGCAGCGCCTTCATTCTCCGCGTGGAAGACACCGACGTGGAGCGGAGCGAAGAAAAGCACGAACTCCAGCTGATGGAAGACCTCCTTTGGCTGGGCCTGCGCTGGGATGAGGGGCCTGTCACCGGCGGCCCGCACGCCCCCTACCGCCAGAGTGAGCGCCTTGCCATCTATGCCAAGCACACCGCGCAGCTGCTGGCCGCGGGCAAAGCGTACCGCTGCTTCTGCCCGGTCGAGCAGCTGGAAGCAGACCGGCAGGCGGCGCTCGAAACGCACCAGCCGCAGAACTACATCGGTCGCTGCCGGGCGATTCCACTCGATGAGTCGATCCGCCGGGCGCAGGCAGGCGAGCCGTTCGCCGTGCGTCTCAGGATCCCCGATCACCCACTCCGTTTTCATGACCTGGTACGCGGGCCAGTTGAGTTTCCCCACGAAACCATCTCGGACCCGGTGCTGGTGCGTACCGCGCAGAACGGCCAGCCGGGCATGCCGGTCTATAACTATGTCGTCACGGTCGATGACGCGTTGATGGGCATCACCCACGTGATTCGCGGCGACGACCACATCTCGAACACGCCCCGCCAGGTCGCGATCTACGAGGCGTTTGGCTGGCAGATTCCCGAGTTCGCGCACCTGTCCACCATCCTTGGCAGCGACCGGGAGCGGCTCTCAAAGCGTCACGGTGCAACGTCGGTTGCCTCGTTCCGCGCCATGGGCATCCTGCCCGAGGCGCTGGTCAATTACCTCGCATTGCTCGGCTGGGGCCCTTCGGGCGGCGATCGCGAGATCTTTTCCGCGGAGGAACTGGTGCAGCAGTTCCAGCTGGAGCGGGTTACAGCCTCCCCGGCGGTCTTCGACTGGGACAAGCTGCACTACATCAACCGTCACTATCTCAAGACCGGCGACGCGGGCCGCCTGCTGGGACTGGCGTGGCCCTTCTTTACCGAGGCCGGCTACCTGCCCGCTTGCGGCGCCAGCGCGCCAGAGATTGCTGGCTGGGCGCAATCGCTGATGACCTTGTTTCTCCACTCCATCAACCAGCTCGACGAGCTGCCGGCCAGGGCGGCGTTCTTCTTCGGCGTGGATCGTGCCGGCGTCCTTGCTGACCCGGAAAATGCGGCGGTGATGGCCGCTGAGGGCTCGCAGAAAGTGCTCGAGGCGTTTGCCGCGCGGGTCACTGATCACGACGGCCAGGTCACGCCCGAGCTTTTCAAGCAATGGATGAACGAGATCAAGGCCGAGACCGGTGTCAAGGGCAAGGACCTGTTTCACCCGGTCCGCATCGCGCTGACCGGCGCCCACTCCGGCCCCGAGTTCGACAAACTGTTGCCGGTGATCGAATTCGGCTCGACCCTGCCGCTGCCGAAGCCGGTACCCAGCGTGCGGCAGAGGATCGAGAGCTTCCGGCGCAAAGGTTGAACTCGCACGATGCGTGGGACGCGCTGAGAGCAGCGGGTGTCATCCTGATCTCGGTGTCAGATCTCGTGTCATCCTGAGCGTAGCCGAAGGATCTGCTTCTGCCGTTGCCTGCGCTTACCCTGAGTATCCCGAGCGCAGGCAAGGGAGCTGCGCCTGACCTACCAGCCTCTTCCGAGCGGGCCTCGCAGCATGCGCCATCAAGGAGCTGACAAGTCAAGAGCAGATCCTTCGGCTACGCTCAGGATGACCCAGCATCGACCGGTCTTACGGGAAACGAGCGCCGGAAGGCGAGTCAAGAATGGAACGGTGCAACCGTAGGCTCTCCAGGAGACCCACTCATGAGCAACGCCTCACAGCAGTCTTTCGTTGCCGACCACTATGCATCCCGCGCAGAGCAGTATGTCCGCAGCGTGAACCACAGCACAGGCGCCGATCTCGACGAGATCGAGACCCTGCTGCAGGGACGCGGCGACGCGCGCGTTCTTGATCTCGGCTGTGGCGGCGGACATGTCAGCTATCGTGCGGCCGCCCACGTCAGGGAGGTTGTCGCCTGCGACATCACGGCGAGCATGCTCACGGCGGTGCTGCAGGAAGCCGCGAGGCGGGGCCTCGACAATATCAAGGTGCAGCAGGCTGCCGCTGAGCAGTTGCCCTTCGCAGACGCAAGCTTTGACGTGGTGCTTTGCCGTTTCAGCGCGCACCACTGGGGCGGCATGGAGGCCGGGCTGCGCGAGGCGAGGCGCGTGCTGCAACCGGGGGGTCAAGCGGGGTTCATCGACGTGGTTGCTCCCGCTGACAGCCTGCTCGACTCGCACCTGCAGGCTTTCGAGCTGTTGCGGGATGCCTCGCACGTGCGTGACTACTCCGTTTCTGAATGGGTTGCTGCTCTGGGGCGTGCCGGCTTTGCAATACGGAGCATGACGGCACACAAACTCCGCATCGATTTCGCTGTCTGGATCGCTCGGACCAGCCCTCCGGCCGAGCATGTCGATGTGCTTCGTTCCCTGCAGCGCAGCGCTCCGGCCGCTGTGCGTAGCTACTTCGGCATAGCGGATGATGGCGGTTTCGATCTGGACACGACGACGTTTCTCGCGGACGCGAGGACTCCCGCCTGACCAGGCCTGGCATGCGAGAGTGCCGGCTCACCCTATGATCCCTGCTCTCGTTCTACAGAACTGGCTCGTGGCCACCTTGCAGGTCTCGCCCATAGATGGAGAGCGCCCCTTCCCCTTGCTTCAGGGTGCGTGTCCTGTGTAAGCAGCCATAGCTGTCCGCCAGAGTGTCGGAAGCGGCAGCGGGGCGGCCCGACGCTCGACCTTCCCTGCGATGCTCCACGACCACCATCGCTGCTTCGGCGAGCAGCGCACATGCGTCGCCACCCAGCAGGTTAAGCGTGCCTTCATACTCCTCTGCCGAGGCATACGGCGGGTCCAGAAAGACAAGATCAAAACGCTCCACCGGCAGGACAGAGATGGCACGGTTCAACCATCTTTGGACCGCCGCACCCTCCACCCGCACCCGCCCGCCCACGCCCAGCGCAGCCACGTTTCTGCGGATCGCCGCAAGAGCCGGCGCCGCCTGCTCCACCAGCACAGCCCCCGCGGCGCCTCGGCTGACTGCTTCGAGCCCGTTCGCGCCCGAGCCGGCATACAGGTCCAGAAAGCGAGACCCGGCGAGCCTCGGCTGCAGCACGTTGAACAAGGTCTCGCGCAGCCGGTCGGACGTGGGCCGTGTCGCCATGCCGGCCGGGGCGTGCAGAACCCTCGATCTGAACTCCCCGGCAATGATGCGCATACGCTCCCTATCCTAGTAGCCTGCGCTGCCTGGCAGCCTGTGCGTCTGAGAGCTCGCGCGTGCCGGCCGGAGAACCCGGACGCCCGCCGTCGCATCGCCCGTGCTGCCACACAGTCGCGTGAGGGCGCGCGCGGCAGGGGAGCGTCGCCCAGCCACTACAATCAGCACAGCGGCGCCGCGTCCCGCAGCCGGCCAAGAGGAGTACGCACAATGCGAAGCTGGAGCTTTCCCCTTGGCAAACCATTCGGTGTCGAGCTGCGCATCCACGGTCTGTTCCTGGTCCTTCTCTTCCTCGCCGCGGTGTTTACCAGCGCCAATGGGCTCAGTGCATGGCGCGGCGTGGCCCTGTGGCTTGCGCTGCTGGTCGCCGTCTGTGTCCGCGAAACAGCCCGCGCCCTCACCTCGGCCGCGTTTCACATCGGGCTGCGCTCGGTACTGCTGCTACCGATCGGTGGCCTGCAGTCCCCGCTCGACCCGGAAGCAGAAGCCGAAGCACGCAAGCCCAAAGCTCAGTTCACCCTCGCGCTCATCGGTGTAGCCGCTAACCTGCTCATGGCTGCGCTGCTGGCCGGTCTGCTGCTCGGCGGCAGTCCGGGCGTGCGACTGCTGGCGCACCCCTGGGTGGGTCCGCTGCACCTGATGCGCGCCGCCGTCTGGTTCAACCTGGCACTGGCCGCGATTCACTGCATCCCGGCCTTTCCACTCGACGCCGGGCGGCTGCTGCGCGATGTTTCCATCCGCAAGCATGGCGTGCAGGAGGCGAGCCGCGCCGCGGTCAGTTTCGGTCGCATGCTGGGCTCGGCGGCGGCCGCGCTTGGCCTCGCCCTGCTGCTGTTTCCCAATGTTCCCCTCGCTGCCGCCGCCAGCCCCTGGCTGCTGCTGTGCGGCTTCTTCGTCGCTATCGGCGCGCAGCTTGACGACCAGGGACTGGTCTTCCAGTCAGTCATCGACACGGTCGCCATGCGCGATGTCATGCTGACCAGCTTTTCGACCGTTTCCCCCTCGGACACCCTGCAGGATGCGCTCGAAAAGGCTGTCCACTCCCTGCAGGATGAGTTTCCCGTGGTGCGCAGCGAGGAGATCATCGGCGTCGTCTCGCGTGGCGCCATCCTCGCCTCCCTGCGCAGCGAGGGGAACGGGTATGTGCAGTCGGTCATGGCGCGATCTTTTCTGGTTGCCGCGCCGGACGATTCGCTCGGCACCACGATCCGGCGTATGCGCGAGGGTCGCGTGGGCATGATTCCTGTAGCAGACGAAGATGGCCGGGTGCTCGGCATGGTGACACTGCAGAACCTGCGCCAGAGCATGGTGCCGCTGCTGGAGCAGCGCAAACTCCGCGCCAATGGCAGCAAACCGGGTGCCTGACGATCGGGACCAGCGCTCACCGGATTGCCCGCCGCGGGAGATCGGGGCGAACGCAATGTCAGAAACAAGGCAGGCGCCTGCTGGTCAGCACCCTTCGGAACCCAGCGGTACAGCCGGCTGCGCGCCAGGCTTGTACCTGGTCGCGACCCCTATCGGCAACCTCGAAGACATGACCCTGCGCGGCTTGCGGATCCTGCGCTCTGTCGATCGCATCGCCTGCGAAGACACCCGCCAGACCGCCAAGCTGCTGGCCCACTTCGGCATCCAGACTCCTCTCCTCAGCCTGCACGCACACAATGAGCAGCAGCGGGCCACTGAAGAATTGCTCCCGCTTCTCGCGGGCGGTGGCCGCCTGGCCGTGGTCTCGGACGCTGGCACCCCGGGGATCTCGGATCCTGGCATGCTGCTGGCCCGCGCAGCCATCGCCGCAGGAGTTCCCGTCTTCCCGGTACCCGGGGCCAATGCCGCCATCTCGGCGCTGATTGCGTCTGGACTGCCCACAACCCGCTTCACCTTTCATGGATTTCTGCCGGAAAAGGCCGGCGCCCGGCGCACGGCTCTCGAGGCCCTGGCGAACAGCCCTGGGGAGGGCACAGCGGTCTTCTATGAAGCGCCCCATCGCATTCTGGACACGCTGGCCGACCTGGCGGCGGTCTTCGGTACGCGCGCGCAGGTAGTCGTTGCACGCGAGCTGACCAAGCTGCACGAGGAGTTTCTGCGAGGGTCGGCGACATCAATACACGCGGAGCTTGCTGCCCGGGACCGGGTGCGCGGCGAGATGGTGCTGCTGCTTGAGATCGCTGCCGCGCTGCCTGGCGGCGAGGTCGCCCAGTCCCTCGGCAGCCGGGTTGCGGAGCTGCAGGCAGGGGAGGGCCTGGACGAGAAGGATGCCCTGAAGCGTGCGGCTCGCGAGCGCGGCATTGGCAAGAGCGATGCTTACCGCGAACTCCAGCGGGAACGCGCGGCTGCGAAAACCACGCCGAAAGTCACCCCGGATCGCCCCTAGCAACAGCACTGTCCTTGGTTTCCAGGCAAAGCGGAGTCAGGAAACCAGCTCGGCAAAAGATGGGACCCCTCTTGCGGGCAGGTCTGGCACTCACAGACTGGAGCCGGAACGCGCCCGGCTGCTACTTCACCTCGCCTGGCGTTCCCGGTCCAACCGGCAGCTCCCAGGCTGGCGTGGGCCGCTGGCTCTCGGGCACAGTCCGTCCCTTGACCCGGTCATAGATGTACTCATCGCTGACCGTGCCCATCGATTCGTTGTAGAGCGAGATGCCGCCGATGGCCTGGCGCAGCTCCTCGGTAAACTTGTGCAGGGTCCGGAGGTGGTCGGCGGTGGCCGGCCGCTCCACGTGCGCGGTCTTGATGAACTTCTGGTAGCCCCGGTCCAGCACATGGCCGATCTCGCCGTTGACCACGACGCCCGGCTTGATCACGATAAGCGCAGGAGTGTCAGCTCCGGCGGCCAGTACCGCGGCACAGTCATACTTGGATACCAGCATCGCCCCGGCCGGGATAGCACCCACGTGGGCAGGCTTTGCGACGGCTCCGGCGCTGGATACATCAAACTTGTAACCTCGCAGGGTTGCGAGCGTTTCGTCGAAGGTGGGCTGTTTGGTCTTTTTCGCCATGGCGGAAGGGGATCTCTTTCAGAAAGCTGCTTCGATTGTGACTATGCCACTCAGGCTACGCGTTCAGGGCTGCCGGCAACAGCAGCTCCATTCAAAATGTCGCACAGGCGGGGTCGCCCAGCAATGCGGCCGCTCGCGAAGGGAGGAAACACAAGCGATGGCAGCAGAGACAATAACCGCCAGGGAACAGGGCCTGGCTGAAAACCTTGCTGGCGAGCGGGTCGCGCAAGCGGCAGCAGACCCCCGAATCTCGGAGATCGAAGACAGGAACCTGCTGGGTTCTGTGCCCCACCAGCGTGTCGGCAATACCCCCCTGCTGCGCCTGGGCAAGCTCACCGCGCACCTGCCCGGTATCCAGATCCTGGGCAAGGCCGAGTGGACCAATCCTGGCGCCAGCGTCAAGGATCGCGCCGCCACCGCCATCGTGCTTGCCGCGCAAGCCGCCGGGCATCTGCGGCCGGCAACCCAGGGCCGGCCGGCCGAGCACCTGCTGGACGCCACCAGCGGCAACACCGGCATCGCCTACGCCATGCTGGGCGCCGCCATGGGCTTCCCGGTCACGCTATGCATGCCGACCAATGTTTCGCCCGAGCGCAAGCGCATCCTCGCAGCGTACGGCGCAAACGTGGTCTGGACCGACCCGGCCGATGGCTCGGATGGCGCGATACGCAAGGCCCGCGAGCTCGCCGCCAGCGAGCCCGAACGCTACCACTATGCCGACCAGTATGGCAACGAGAACAACTGGCAGGCACACTACCGCACCACTGCCAACGAGATCTGGCAGCAGACCGAGGGGCGCATTACCCACTTTGTCGCCGGGATGGGCACGAGCGGCACCTTTATGGGCACGACCCGGCGCCTCCGCGAGCTGAACCCGGCGATCCGCTGCTACTCCATGCAGCCCGACTCGCCGTTCAATGGTCTCGAAGGCCTGAAGCATATGCCGACCGCGATCGTGCCGCCCATCTACGATCCGGGCCTGGCCGATCGCAATATCGAGATGGAAACCGAACGCGCCCACAGCATGGCCCGCTGGCTGGCCCGGAACGAAGGGCTGCTGGTCGGGGTCTCGGCTGCCGCAAACATCGCTGCGTCTCTGCAGGTCGCCGAGGAAGAAGCTGCGGCTGGCCGCGAGGCAATCCTCGTGACCATCCTGTGCGACGCCGCGGACAAGTACCTGAGCGAACGCTTCTGGGAAGAAGGAGAGTAACGGTGCTGACACTGACGCAGCTGGTTTACAACACCATGCGCACTCACGGCGAGGAAACCTATCCGTACGAGTGCTGCGGTGTGCTCCTCGGCCATGCAGGAGGCGAGACCAACACGGTTGTGTCCGCCGTACGCGCGGGCAATACCCGTACTGACTCGGCCCACAACCGCTACAGCATCGCCCCCGGCGAGCTGATCCGGATCCAGCGCGAAGCCCGCAAGGCAGAGCTCGATATCGTGGGCTTCTACCACTCGCACCCGGACCACCCCGCCCGCTGGTCGGCGACCGACTTTGCCGAGGCCCACTGGCTCGGCTGCTCGTACGTGATCACTGCGGTTGAGCAGGGACGCGCCGCGCAGACCAATGCGTTCCGCCTCGAAGGCACGGGCGAGGACGACAAGCACTTCACGGATGAGCCGTTCGATGTGTCCATGCCGGATGTCATGGCCGTAGAAGACCGGTCGCCAGAAGCTGCGGAAGAAGCAGCCGAAAGCCAGCGGTAGCGCCTGGCGCGCAGCAGGTTGCACCGCGGCGCTGGTTCGAGACATCTAGTGTCGTGAGCGTCTGACCCAAGTGTTTTCCTGAGGAGATGCATGCAGATTCATATCCCCACCCCGCTGCGCGCGTATACCGGCCAGCAGGCGACCGTCTCGGTCGATGCCGAATCCGTAACGGCTGCGCTCGATCAGCTGACCGGCAGTCACCCTGAGTTGCGCCGCCATTTGTTCAGCGAAGATGGCAAGCTGCGCGCCTTCGTCAACCTGTACCTGAACGATGAAGACGTTCGGTATCTTCCCGAAAAGGAAGCTACCGCGACAAAGCCAAGCGACGCCCTCTCGATCATCCCCTCGATCGCCGGCGGGGGACTGGCCGTCCAGGCGGCGACGCCTTCGGCGTAACGACAAGGGCGTAGAGCAGACAGTCGCTCATTCATCTTCGCTGGACAAAGTAGAGGACCAGGCATGGCAACCACACTGACACCCGCAGCAGAGACAACCACCCGAGGCACGGCAGAGCTACCCGAGCTCACCACCGACGACCTGCAGCGTTACTCCCGCCACCTGATCCTGCCTGAAGTCGGCATGGAGGGGCAGCGCAAGCTCAAGGCGGCCAAGGTTCTTTGCGTCGGCACCGGCGGCCTCGGCGCGCCGCTGGCGCTTTATCTTGCTGCCGCAGGCATCGGCACGCTGGGCCTGGTCGACTTCGATACTGTCGACAAGAGCAATCTGCAGCGCCAGATCATCCATGCAACCCCGGACGTCGGCCGGCTCAAGGTCGACTCGGCGGCGGACAAACTGCTGGCGCTCAATCCCGCGCTGCACCTGGTTAAGCACAACGTGATGCTGACCAGCGAAAATGCTCTCGAGATCTTCCGCGACTACGACATCATTGCGGACGGAACCGACAACTTCCAGACCCGGTACCTGGTCAACGACGCCTGCGTACTGCTGGGCAAGCCGAATGCCTATGGATCGATCTTCCGCTTTGAAGGGCAGTGCAGCGTTTTTGGCGCGCCCGATGGCCCGTGCTATCGCTGCCTCTACCCGGAACCACCACCGCCAGGTTTGGTCCCCTCCTGTGCAGAGGGTGGCGTGCTCGGCATCCTTCCCGGGCTGGTCGGCGTGCTGCAGGCAACCGAGGTGATCAAGCTAATTCTTGACATCGGCGAGCCGCTGATCGGGCGCCTGCTGCTGGTCGATGCACTCTCGACAAAGTTTCGCGAGCTGAAGCTGCGCAAAAATCCGGAGTGCCCCGTCTGCGGGCCCAACCCAACCGTGACCGCCCTGATTGACTACAACCAGTTCTGTGGCGTAGCCGGCGCGCAGGAATCCGTCACCGAAAGCACCGTGAAACCAGGAGCATCCTTGCCGCAGCAGAATGGAATCGACCAGATAGCCGTCACCGAGTTAAAGCGCCGCCGCGATGCCGGCGAAACCCCGTTTGTGCTCGATGTACGCGAACCGTGGGAGTACGCGATCGCTCACCTGGGCGGCCACTTGATTCCGCAGGGTGAGCTCGCCGCGCGCGTCGCGGAGCTCCCTCGCGACCAGACCATCGTCGTCCAGTGCAAGAGCGGCGGACGCAGCCAGAATGCAGCCGAACTCCTGAAGGCACAAGGTTTCCAGGTCGAAAACCTGGCCGGCGGCATCACCAGCTGGGCCAACGAGATCGACCCCAAGCTGCCGAAGTACTAAGACCGCCTGCCCGGCTCGGGGTCACTTCGTGACATGTGCACTTGAACTGCGGACACATGTCACGAGGTGACCTCCAGCCGAGTAGGCGGTTTCAGTCTCTCCTGCTCTTGCCGCCTAGGCCCGGGTGTGGTGGTCGCTCCAGGCCTGGGCCAGCAGCTCGGCTGCCTTCTTCGCCGGGACCACAGCAGGCTTGCGGGGAGCCGCCGCCTGGCGCCCCTGATAGAAAATCCACCCGCTGGATGCAGCCAGAAGCGTACCCAGCACTACCAGAAACTTGTTCATCTCTCTCTTCTCCGTTCTCATTTGACAAGACAGGGACGCAGCGAGATCCCTCTACGCTGCGCCCCGTGGCTTCTTTCTCCGATGCACAAACTGCAGGCAACTACGAGTTAGAGAGCGTTCTTGACCCGCTCCACTAGGTCCTTACCTTTTTCCACCATGCCGGCCGCGGTTCCCTTGGATTGCTCGCTCTGGCCAAAGGTGTCCGGACGCCCAAAG
>CAXTEW010000086.1:0-10702 GCA_964243175.1 uncultured Acidobacteriaceae bacterium | reverse complement strand
GTGCCCCGCACGGCCAGGCCTGTAGTAAGGCTCAGCCAGGCAGCCGCGAAAGATGTACCGGAAACAGCTGGGGCGGAGCGATCTCTCGCTCCGCCCCAGTTTGTATCTGTGCCAGCCGCTAGTTGCCGCTGCTGTCATCCCGCTTGTGCAGAGTTGGCCGGTCGTCGCCGTCCTGCGTAGGCGTCCCGCCGGCGTTCGGGTCCGATGTGCTGGCCTTACGCAGTGTCGGTTTGTTGCCCCCACTCTTCTTGTCGTCAAGCTTGCGCTTGTTCTCGATACGCGCGAGCCGGGTTTTTACGTCGTCGAACTCGGAGGTCGTTTCCAGATACTCATTCCGCGGCGGCAGCAGGGTGGCGATCTCTTCCTGCGTGCGGCCAATCCTGTCAGGAGTTGCCGGATGAGTTTCAAATGCCTTCGAGATCAGGCCGGGCTTCTGCTTTTCCAGGTTTTCGATCTTCTCGAAAAAGGTGACCAGCGCCTGTGGATCGTAGCCAGCGCGGTACAGGTACTGGGTCCCAAGGAAGTCAGCCTGGGCTTCAAAGTCGCGGGAGAACTGCAGGAAGGTAAGCGGGATGCCGATGTTGGCGGCTTCGTAGAGGCCATAGCCGAGCCCGCCCCCGACAAAGATCAGCGGTACCGTGCCGATCTGCGCGTAGTTCATGCGAGTCTGCTGCCGGACCGCATGGTGGGCCGCAACGTGTGCGATTTCATGCGCCATGACCCCGGCCACCTCGGCCTCGTTGTCTGCGTTCAGGATCAGGCCTGAGTTGACGAAGAAAAAGCCGCCCGGCAGCGCCATGGCGTTCACTTCATCCGAGTCGATGACCTTGACCGTGAAGGGCACGCGCGCGTCCGAGTTCTTCACCAGGTTCTGCGCAATGCGGTTGACGTACTCCGTAACCACGGGATCATTGATGAACTTGGTGCTCTTCTCGAGCTCGACCGAGTACTGCTTGCCCATGCCGACTTCAGTGTTGGTCGAGTACCAGTTGCCCAGGCCGCGCCCGCCGATGTTGCGGTTGCCGACTGCGCTGACGTCGTCGTCGCTGCCTGCTTTCACACCTTTGACGACACCGTCTGGCCCGACCTGTGCCTGTAGCGGCACGGGCTTTTCCGGGGCAGCAGGCGGCGGGGTCTTCGCCTTGTCGCCTGCCTTGCCAGGCTTGCCGGTCGGGTCTCCCGGTGCCGGGGCGGGTACCGTTTGAGGAGTGGTCTGGGGGACGTTGGAGGGAACGGTCTGCGGTGTGCCTGGCTGCGTCGTCTGCTGGGCCGCAGGCGTCGTCTGGCTACCGGTCTGATTCCCGGCAGGAGCCGTCGGGGCCGGCTGCGCCGCTGTCTGCGCCAGGACTGCCGTGGACGAGGCAAGCAACAGGCCCGCCAGGGTGAGAAGACGCTGCGACATACAACACCTCTTGTAGTTAGGGAGAGGAGCCGGGCCTGCCGAGCGCTGGCCCTGACCTCGTTCCCTACTCTTAGACGTAAGTATGGACCTCCGGGCTCCACAAGTCGCGTCCATTTCACCAATGACCTGTGCTGGTCACTTCCGGAAAGGAACGCTGACCCAAAATGGGCGGCGCCCGGCAGTGCAGCGCGCATTCTCCGATTCCATACTGCGCGTAACGCCATGTTCACCATCTACACTGGATACGCGTATGGACTTCATGGCAGAAGCACAACCCGGTACCACCTCGCAGGCACTTCCTACCCACCCGGTCACCCTGGCTATCGATATCGGCGGGACCGGCCTCAAGATGATGGCGCTCGACAACGACGCGAAGCCGATGACCGAGCGGGTTCGCTCGGAAACCCCAGTCAAGCCGACCCCGTCCCGCGTGCTTGAAGTCCTGGAACAGCTGAAGCAGAGCATTCCGGCGTTTGACCGCGTCTCGGTCGGCTTTCCAGGGGTGATCAAGAGCGGTCACACGTTGACCGCTGCCAACCTCCATCCTGACTGGATCGGTTTCAACATGCAGGGGGAGCTCGAGAAGCGCTGGGAAAAGCCGGTGCGTGTCGCCAACGATGCAGCCGTGCAGGGCTACGGCGCCATGCAGGGCGTTGGCGTGGAACTGGTCATTACGCTTGGGACCGGCATGGGCTCGGCCCTGTTCACGCGCGGTCGCCTGTGCCCGGGCCTGGAGCTGGGTCACCACCCTTTCCGTAAAGGCAAGTCCTACGAGGACTATCTCGGCCGCCGCGGCATGAAGGAGATCGGCCCGAAGAAGTGGAACAAGCTGATCCAGAAGGCGATCGAGCAGACCGCGCACACCTTTAACTGGGATCACCTTTTTATTGGCGGTGGCAATGCCAAGCTGGTCAGCTTTACGCTGCCGGAGCGTGTCAGCCTGGTCTCGAACCAGGACGGCCTGCTGGGCGGGATCAAGCTATGGAGTGACCAGATCTAAGCAGCCTGGCTGGGTAGCATGACAGGGGCAGGTGATTGACGCGCCTGAGGTTCGCAGACGCCTTGGCTTCGTGTGCGCCGCAGCCGGACCCTTAGCGCTCAAGCGAGTCGACCCTCTCGCCAGGCAATTAGAAATGACCTTCGCAAGATGGCCGACTCGTGGCGGGGAGGAGCCTGGTAGGCGCGTCGCCCGGAATGATCACCCGCGAGTCTCGAGAGCCCACGCCTCCAGCCGAGGCAGTCTGCGCCTGCGAAGATGAGAGCCGCTATGCCGCCACGTATCCGGGTGTTGATTGCCGAAGACCAGGCCATGCTGCTGGGCGCGCTCGCCGCCCTGCTTGCGCTTGAGCCGGATATCGAGGTCTGTGGAGGCGCTGCAAATGGCCGCGAGGCCTTGCGCGAGGTCGGCCTCCTCAAGCCGGATGTGCTGGTGACGGACGTCGAAATGCCGGAGCTGAGCGGCCTTTCCCTGGCTGCCGAAGTGCGGGATCGCTACCCTTCCGTCCGGACCATCATCCTGACAACGTTTGCGCGACCCGGCTACCTGCGGCGTGCTCTCGATGCCGGAGCGAAGGGCTACCTGCTCAAGGATCGCCCGTCGGCCGAACTGGCCCACGCGGTACGGCAGGTGCATGCCGGCAAGCGGATGTTCGATCCCGAGCTGGCCGCCGAAGCCTGGGCGGAAGCCGACCCGCTGACCGAGCGCGAGCGGCAGATCCTGCGGCTGGCGGGCGAAGGCCGGTCGAGTGCCGAGATTGCCGCCGTGTTCCGGCTGTCGGAGGGAACCGTGCGGAACTACCTGTCCGAAGCGTCGAGCAAGCTGGGCGCGACAAATCGCGTCGAAGCCGCACGGATTGCGAGAACCAAGGGCTGGCTGTAGCGCGGAGGAGCAGCGGTCAGTTGCAGACGGCACACGTGCACGTGGGCAGTTCGCTAACACGCCCACTATCCCGCGCTACTTCTTTATTTCCCGGTGATGACAGCGGAGAAGGCCTCGCCCGACGGGATGAAGTCGATGCGCAGGCCCGGCAGCACGCCGTGCAGCCACTCGGCGCAGTAGTGCATGCCGGCTTCTTCTGACGCATCGTGGCCAAGCAGGATGAGCGCCTTGCCCCGGCCTTCCGCCGCGGCGTCACGTGCATAGGGGATCGCTTCCCACTCGGTCGCCTCGCCAATGACCAGTACTTGAGTGTTGGGATTCTCGAGCATCTGCACCTGCCTCGCCGGGCCGGCTGCGCCGAGCAGCAGGGCCAGCTTTGTCACCGGCATTGCAGGGTCGCCGACTACGCGCACCGCGCCGGCGCCGGTCCGCTGCTGCATCATGGCGGCCAGGTCGCGCACGGTCATCGCCTGGGGCAGTACGAAGAAAGGCGAGCCAGGTCCCTGCTCCGCCTTCGCGAGCCCCAGCTCCTCGACCACGCCGGTCAGGATGCCATCCGGCTGGTGCCGGTGCCAGCCATCATGAAAGCGCCAGACGACCAGGTGGTGGTCAGCAATGTACTTGAGCTTTTCTGCCACGACCGGATCGTTCGGCAGCACGGCCAGGTCATCACGATGGTTGTAGAAGGTCGGCTCGTGGGTCACGATGAGGTTGTCGCCAGCCGCTACGGCGCGCCGCAGCATGTTGAGTGAGTCCATGAAAGTCGTGGCCACGCCGGTCACGGGGGTTTCCGGGTCGCCCGCCTTGATGGTATCGACCGTGTCCGGCACAGGGACTGCACCATTGGCTGCGACGATCTTCGCGATCACCTCGCGGGCGGTCGGCGGGCCTTGTTGCGCCATTATTGAGAACGGGCTGAGAGCCACGAGCAGCATGGCCGCTATTTTCTGAACGCGTTTCGTGCCATCCATCCGGCTACTCCGACAAAGAACAGCGACACTATGAGCAGGGGAAAGGTGCTCCTTGCTGTCCATGTCGTTTCCGCCACCGCCATATCGACCAAGGCCACTGCGGCCATGAGGTACATGACCGCGAAGACCAAGATCCCGACGCGCTGAATCAACGGCGCCTTGCGAACACCCTTGAAGAGAACTTCATCAATCGAGCGTCCATTGCGTGAGAGGTCGGGCCAGACGGTATTCCGCTGGCAATCCCTCACGTCCTCTATGTAGGCCTGGAGTTTGACTTCGCTTCTGGACTCCTCGTCGACCATGCGCAACAGGTTACATGGCGAGAATCAAAAGAGGCGAGCTCGAAAGCTCGCCTCTGCATACCTTGCGCCGCAATAGATCAGTCGTAGTACTCAAGCCCGAGGTGCGTGATCAACTCCTCCCCCATAACGTGGCGCAGGGTGTTCTTCAGCTTCATCAACTGGATGAACAGGTCATGCTCAGGGTAGAGCCCTTCTGCTGTCTGTGGCGCCTTGAAGTAGAAGCTCAGCCACTCCTGGATTCCGATCGCGGCAAGCTCCGGGGTGCGCTTCGCCAGATCCATAAAGAGGATCAAGTCGAGCGCGAGCGGGGCGGCGAGAATCGAGTCGCGGCAGAGGAAATCGACCTTGATCTGCATCGGGTAGCCAAGCCACCCGAAGATGTCAATATTGTCCCAACCCTCTTTGTTATCACCACGAGGCGGGTAATAGTTGATGCGTACCTTGTGGTACATGTCAGCATAAAGCTCTGGGTAAAGCTCGGGCTGAAGGATGTACTCAAGCGCACCCAGCTTCGACTCTTCCTTGGTCTTGAACGACTCCGGATCGTCCAGAACCTCACCATCCCGGTTGCCCAGGATGTTGGTCGAGTACCAGCCCGCGACACCCAGCATGCGGGCCTTAAAGGCGGGCGCCAGGACTGTCTTGAGGAAGGTCTGCCCGGTCTTGAAATCCTTGCCGCAGATCGGCGTCTTCGTCTTCCGGGCCAGCTCGACCATGCAGGGCAGGTCGACCGTCAGGTTTGGCGCGCCATTGATAAACGGCACACCTTCATGCAGCGCCGCGTAGGCATACAGCTGGGAGGGCGCGATCGCCGGATCGTCGTTGTTGAGGCCTTCCTCGAAAGCCGCGAGGGTGGCGTGCACCGCGGTCGGCTCAATGAAGATTTCGGTCGAACCGGTCCAGATCACGACCACGCGCTCGACCGTCGCCGAGAAAGCCTGGATATCCGAGCGGAGCTGCTGGGCCAGGTCGCACTTCGATCGGCCATTCTTGACGTGGGTTCCGCTCAAACGCTTGACGTAGTGCTGGTCAAACGCGGCCGGCATCGGCTTGATCGCTTCGAGAAACGGCCGGATGGTTTCCAAGTGAGCCGCTTCGAGAACATTGGCTGTCTTCGCTGCCTCGTACATGTTCTCGTCGAAGATATCCCAGCCCGTAAAGACGATGTCGTTGAGGTCGGCCAGGGGCGCGAACTCCCGGATCAGCGGCGACTTCTCATCGGTACGCTTGCCCAGCCGGATATGACCCATCTGGCTGAGGGAGCCGATCGGCTTCGAAAGACCATTGCGTACTGCTTCGACCCCGGCGATCAGCGTCGTCGCGACCGCGCCCATGCCAACCATCATGACGCCCAGCTTGCCAGTCGGCTGCTGGGGCTTGCTTGTGCTGCTTGCTTCCATTGCGTGTGTTTCCGTCCTCTCGAGCGAGATACCTGGTCGGGGCGGCTGGCGCCACCAAACAGGTTAGTGTCGCCTTTGCGAGGAGGCTTTGGCAAATACAAGACCGCCTGTGCGGCTGGCGGTCACTTCGTGACACGTGTCTGTTCCGGCAAGTAGAGGTCACGAAGTGACTGCCAGCCGCACGGGCGGTCTAAACGGTCGCCGGCTCATGACCACGGCGCAGGTGCGTCCACAGAAACCACACGATGCCGAGCAGGATGACCACTTCGACCCCGACGTGGAAGCGGTGGAACGCAGCCTTGAAGCGGGGATCCGTGTCCCAGTGCGCACCCAGCTTCATCCCGATGTAGGCCAGCACGTAGCACCAGGGCCATGAGCCGAGGAAGGTATAGACGTGAAAGCGGAGCTGCGGCATGCGCGCGATGCCAGCGGGCAGGGCGATAAAGGTACGCACGACCGGCAGCAGGCGCCCGATCAGTACGGTGACCGAGCCGTACTTGTCGAAGAAGCGGGTGGTGCGGTCGAGATCGTGCCGGCTGAGCAGCACGTAGCGGCCGAAGCGCTCGACCAGGGGTCGCCCACCAGATGCACCCACCCAGTAAGCAACAGCGGAGCCGAGGTTGCAGCCCACTGCACCAGCCGTCGCGACCCCCCATAGCGTCAGGTGGTGCAGGTACACCTGGTAGCCGGCAAAGGGCATGATGATCTCGGATGGCAGCGGGATACAGGCCGACTCGATGCCCATGAGCAGGGCAACGCCCCAGTAGCCGGAGGCCCCGATGATGGCCGTGATAAAGCCGGCAAGGTACGCGATGATCTTCTCTGACATGCCCCGGCAGTATACCGTGGGCCCGGAGCAAGCGAAGCTACTGCCGGCAGAATGCTTCGCTCAAGGCGCACGGCTACTCGGGGACGTACCCCTCCTCGCTCTCCAGTGCTAGGCCCACCACCAACAAACCCTTTATGCCTTCAACGTAGCTCAACACTCCGGTCACAGGTTGGAACACGGCCCTGCATACATCACTTCGAGTCGATTGTTTCCACTTCGACGGCGTATCCGCGAGCGCGAAGATTCTCAATGAGCGCGACAAACTCTGCCATCGTCCGCGTTGCTCCCCAT
The DNA here is from genome assembly GCA_964243175.1 of uncultured Acidobacteriaceae bacterium. Lineage (GTDB taxonomy): Bacteria > Acidobacteriota > Terriglobia > Terriglobales > Acidobacteriaceae > EB88. The sequence goes on along the minus strand of CAXTEW010000086.1, from coordinate 3,628 downwards.
CCGACCAGGTCAGCATTCCGAATGGTGATTTTGTAAGGAAGCTCGATGCCGTTGATCCCGCCAGCTCCGATGCTGTCATTAAGCGCGTCCAGGTTCCTTCCGTGCCAGGTAGGAGCACCCGCGGCCGCAAAGAAAGCGTCATAGACGTCATCTGTTTTCTTCCAGGACGCTGCGTCCAGGATTAGCTCTCTCACACTGCCAGTCTTCCATAGACGAAGGGTTAATTGTCAGATTGGGTGACGCCTCAGGCCGCCCTTTGACAGCAGTATCGCCTGCTAAGTCAGGTCAACGAGGGGTTAACGTCCGGTGCGAATAGCAGTCGAACAATTTCTCCGGATCGTTCACCCCGGACATTGGTTCCGCTAGCTGCGATAAAATCAGGGTAACTACAGAGGAGCAGTCCCATGGCAGACGCAGTTGCGACGCCCGAAGTGCTGGAAGGTACCGACGCTGGAACGCAGTTTGCCAAGCGCGGCCAGCCAGCGGTCAAGCGGCAGACGATCGGCTTTACTTTTTACAAGGTGATGCCAGAGTGGCGGCGGCTGCCTGCAGCGGAGCGCGCGGAGCATAAGCGCCAGTTCGCCGAAGTCTTCTACCGCTGGAACCAGCCGAACCGCATGCTGACGCTCAGCTACTCGACGGTGGGACTGCGGGGCGATTGCGACATGGTGCTGTGGACGATCTGCTACTCGGTGGACGACTTGAACCAGATGCGTGCCGAGTTGCTCGCCACACCCATGGGCGGCTACCTAGAGACGCCGTACAGCTACTTGTCGATGACCAAGCGGTCGCAGTACATCATCAGTGGCGAGGACGATGCCCAGGCAGAGACGCGCACCAAGCTGCGGCCGGGCGGCCAGAAGTACATCTTCATCTACCCGTTCTGGAAGACGCGTGCCTGGTACCTCTTGCCGCTCGAAGAGCGCCAGCGCCTGATGAATGAGCATATCCGGATCGGCCAGGCGTTTCCGCGGGTGAAGCTGAATACCACCTATTCCTTCGGCATCGATGACCAGGAATTTGTGGTGGCTTTCGAGACCAACTACCCGGAAGACTTTCTTGATCTGGTGCAGCAGCTCCGTGAGACGGAGATCAGCCCTTACACATTGCGGGACACGCCGATTTTCACATGTATCCGCATGACGCCGGAAGACATGCTGGAGCGGGTTGGGTAGGAACGGTAGACCGCCTGTGCGGCTCGCAGTCACTTCGTGACGGGTATTTGTCGGAACAGACACACACCACGAAGTGGTCGCGAGCCGCGCAGGCGGTCTACGCCCCCGTAGTGAGAAAATAGGGCGTGAGCGACTCCAGGACAGCCCCGCTGCCGTACATCAACCTGCAGGCCCAGTACCGCCAGCTCAAGCAATCGATCGACAGCCGGATCCACGCGGTGCTCGATCACGGCCAGTACATCCTGGGGCCTGAAGTCGCGGAACTCGAACAAAGGCTCGCGACGCGGGTCGGTGTGAAGCACTGCATTTCCTGCTCGAGCGGCACAGATGCGTTGTTGCTGGCGCTGATGGTGCTGGGCGTCGGACCGGGCGACGAAGTCATTACCTCCCCGTTCACCTTTTTCGCGACGGGCGAGGTCATCGCGCTGCTCGGCGCTGTTCCCGTGATGGTCGATATTGAGCCCGACACCTACAACATCGATCCAGCGCTAATTGAAGCTGCCATCACACCGCGTACCCGGGCGATCATGCCGGTGTCGCTCTACGGGCAGCCCGCGGAGATGGACGAGATCAACGCCATCGCGGCGCGGCACAACCTGCCGGTCATCGAGGATGCGGCGCAGAGTTTCGGCGCAGTCTACAAGGGGCGGCACTCCTGCGGGCTGAGCACGATTGGCTGCACGAGTTTTTTCCCGTCCAAGCCGCTGGGTTGCTACGGCGATGGCGGCGCTTGCTTTACGAGTGACGACGAGCTCTCGCTGCGGATGCACCAGCTGCGCAACCATGGTCAGGAAGCCCGCTACCGCCATGCCGCTATCGGCATCAATGGCCGCCTCGACACACTGCAGGCGGCGATTCTGCTGGCCAAGCTCGATGTTTTCGACCGCGAGCTGATCGCACGGAGCGAGGCGGCCAACGCCTACAACGGTATCCTGCTGGCGCTGCTGAAAAAGGGCGCGCTGCTGCGGCTGCCCACGCTTCGCCCTGGCCGGACCAGCCCCTACGCGCAGTACACCATCGAGGTGGAGAACCGTGAAGAGCTTGCCCAGGCACTCAGCCGCGCTGGCGTTCCAACCGCGGTGCACTACCCCGTGCCGATGCACCGGCAGCCCGTGTTTGCCGGTGCTGTTTCGACAACTGGCGGAAGCTATCTGGCTCCGTCTGCCATGGTGAGTGGCGCACTGCCGCATGCGGAACACGCCGCCGCCCACGTGCTGAGTCTGCCGCTTCACCCCTACCTGAATCGCCGTGAAATCCTGCAGGTCACGCGCGCGGTGGAAGAAGCAGTGCAGCAGGTCGGCGCGCCTGTGTTGGCCGGATAGTCTCTGCTTTGCAGCTGAGACGTGGCGGCGTGAGCATCAGCCCACATCGCGAGGCGAGATATGGGCACCCGCTGCCCACCGGAGGGCAGTTCTCACGGGGAAGGAAGGCACGGCGACGAGCCCACCGTTAACTCCCTTTCAGAGATGCGAATGCCCCCTCTCTCGCGTGTGAGATGTGGGTCTTCCCGGTCTCTGGTCCAGCAGAGACGTGGACACGCGGAGGAAGCACCCCACCTCTCAGGAGCGAGATGTGGGGCACCCGTGATGCCCCCGCGTCTCGCGAGCATCAGCGCATGCCCTCGATGATGGAGCCGACGATCCCGCCAACCACGCCGCTCTGGGTCGTCTCCCGCGCGGCGCCGGGCATGTACTCCTGCAGTTTGTGAGCGAGCTGCGGCAGGGGCAGCGTCTGCAGCCAGATCCGGCCCGGGCCGGTGAGCGCGGCGAGAAAGATGCCGTCGCCGCCAAAGATCATGTTGCGGATGCCCTGGATGCGCGTGATCTGGAAGTTGACGCCGGCCTGGAATGCGCCGACATGGCCGGGGTGGACGCGCAGGGTCTCGCCCGGACGCAGGTCCTTGACGACCAGTTCGCCGGACAGCTCAAGCCAGGCGATGCCGTTGCCGCTGAGCCGCTGCAGCAGAAAGCCATCGCCGCCGAAGATGCCGGCGCCGAGCGACTGCTGGAAGCCGACGCCGATATTCACGGCAGGCGTAGCGCAGAGAAATCCGTGGCGATGGACGAAGTACTCGCTGCCCGGCCCGACTTCAACCGGAACGATGTGGCCGGGCATCTTGGCGGCGAAAGCGATCTCGCCGGGCGCGCCCACCGCGCGGTACTCCGTCATGAACAGCGATCCGCCGCCGGCGACACGCTTGATGGCGCCGAAGAATCCACCGCCGCCGCCAAACTGTGTGTGCGTGGTGAGCTGGATGGAACTCGACATCCAGCTCAGCTCTCCGGCTTCGGAGATGACGGTGTCGTTGGGGGCAAGCAGGAACTCGAGGACAGGCATGGTCGTGCCGAGTATGCGGTTTTGCATGGGCTACCTTCTTCCTGGCGCGGGCGGGTCCGGGCCGCAGGTGTTTCGTCAACGATACGGAAACGGGCCGGTACCTGGAAGGGCGCTGC
>CAXTEW010000085.1:0-10787 GCA_964243175.1 uncultured Acidobacteriaceae bacterium | reverse complement strand
GCGCTTGCCGTAACTATGGCTCAGGTTGTCCAGTTCGATCGGTGGTGGAGCCAGGCTGGTGGGTTCTGCCTGCCGGGCAGGAACGCTGTCCGCAAGAGTGGGTGCCATAAAGCTCCTTTCCCGCAGAGGCTCTGCGGATCTGCCGGAGGGTGGACGGCTGCTACGACGGTGCGATTAGCGGCCCTGCGCATCCAGCATGAGCGCGATCAACAACACGGGCAGGTAGATCACGCTGAAACGCAACAGGTCCCGCGCATACTTCCTGCTTTGCGCTGGAGACACGGCCCCGGTAATGCGGCCGAAGCGAAGGGTGTAGCCAAGGTAAGCAAGCGAAAGCAGGAGTGCCGCGCCACCGTAGAGCCGGCCGGCGACATGGAGGTAGACCGGCACGAGGCTGACCGGGACCATCAGCACAGAGTAGGTGACCGCCTCGATCACCGTGGACGAGCCATCCGGCTGCACCACGGGCAGCATGCGGATGCCAGCGCGGCCGTAGTCCTCGCGGTACAGCCAGGCGATCGCCATGAAGTGAGGAAACTGCCAGACAAAGAGCAGAGCAAACAGCGCGACAGCCGGCCACTCGATGCGACCGCGGGCAGCTACCCAGCCCAGCAGCGGCGGCATGGCGCCTGGAAATGCGCCGATAAAGGTCGCCAGCGTGGTGACACGCTTCAATGGTGTGTAGACCAGGACGTACGTGGCGCCGGTCGCAAGGGTGAGGATCGCAGTCAGGGCATTGGCTTCACGCACCAGCAGGGCCGCGCCCGCAGCGGCTACCCCCAGTGCAAGCGAGACCCCGTGCACGCGGCTGATGCGCCCGGTCACCATGGGGCGGCGCGCGGTACGGGTCATCCTGGCGTCGGAACGGTATTCCATGGCTTCGTTGAGCGCAGCAGCCCCGGCGCTGACGAGTCCGATACCGAGCAGAACCGCGACGATTTGCGGCTGTATGCTGCTGTGCCCGGAGCGCAGCGAGCCCAGGTAAAAACCAGCCCAGGCTGTCAGGACGACCATTAGGGTGACGCGGGTCTTGAACAGTTGGGAGTAGTCAGCAAGCCGTGAGGCGATCCGGCTCCTGCTCGCCGAGGGTACGGCCGCGACCGACCCTATGGCCACGCCGCGTGCGCTGCCCGCAAGTGGGATCGGGCCACCTGCCGGGGCGGCACCTGCGAGGGGAACACGCTTGCTCGCCATGGAAGACGGCATCAGCGCTTCACCCTTCCTGGCACGCCCACGCACCATGGCAACAACACAGCTTCGGCAGACGCAGGATCGTACTCTACGAAGCTCATTGCAGGGGTCACGTCCACATGGTAGCAGGGCAGCGGAGGGGTTCCAGGCCGGAAAGCGTGAGCGGCGTTGCTGCCGTCAAGCAGGCCCCAGGCAGCGTGGCCGCGACTTGCCCGCTTTGCCCAGGCGTCGGCTCAGGCACCTCAGCGTGCGACCTGGTCTGCAATCTGCCTGGCGATCTCGTCCGGGCTGCAGGCGACGGTGGGCATAACCAGGTGGGCGGAGCGGTACAAGGGCAGGCGGGTGGCAAATCGACGGCGGAGCAGGTCCTGGTCGCTGAGCACCGGCCTGACCGCGGCTCCAGGCTCAGCGGCACACCGCGCCAGGGACACGGCAAGCGGCGCCTCCAGGTAGACCAGCAGGCTTTCCGAGTCAGCCGAAAGCATGGTGCGGAGCAGGGACTGGGTGTCCGGGTGCTCGACGGCACCGCCACCCAGCGCAAGGACGGTATTTTCCTCCCGCAATAGCTCCGCAACCAGCGCCGCTTCCATCTCGCGGAAGGCTGGCTCTCCGTGAAGCCAGAAAAGCTGCGCGATCGACAGGCCCGTTCGGCTGGTCAGCACTTGGTCGGCGTCGAGGAAGCGCCAGCCCAGCAGGGGAGCAAGCAAGCGGCCGACGGTCGATTTGCCCGCTCCCATAAAGCCGGTGAGGACGACACGGCGGTGTGCTCCTTTACGTGGGTGAGCGCCAACGATCAACCTGCCTGCCTCGCCGCGGCTGCTACTTGTTGCTCGGCTCGGCTGTGCCAAGCGCGTTCTTGATATTGTCCCAGACAGCAGGCGAGGGGTCGTGGATGGGCATAAGCAGCTTGGCCTGCTGGGCGATGTACTCAAGATCGCGCACCAGTTCGGCGCAGTTTTCACAGCCCTTCAGGTGGGGCTCCTGGGCGAAGTCGGTTTCCGCGCTGAACAGCTGGGGGAGACGGCTCTGAAATTCGGCGCAGTCCTGGGTCATGCCGGCACGTGGGAGGCTTGTGTCACTCATTCTTGCGTTTCCTTTCGCAGGCCTGTTTTCAGCAGGTCTCGCAGCTTCATTCGGGCCTTGTGCAACTGCGACTTGCTGTTGCCGATCGAGCAGTCCAGCATTCCGGCTATCTCGTTATGCTCGTACCCTTCCACGTCGTGCAGAACAAAGACCAGGCGGTAACCGGGGGGCAGATTTTCAACGGCGCGCTCCAGGGTCACGCGATCGATAGAGCCCGAAAGCTGCAGATCCCGCGCGCCGATATCCTTGCGTGGACCATCATCGCTCGAGGGCTCCAGGGTTTCTTCGAGCGACACCTGGGGTAGCCCCTTCTTGCGCAGGTGCATCAGGACCACGTTGACGGCCAGCCGGTGAAGCCAGGTGGAAAAGGCAGAATCTCCCCGAAAGGTGCCGATCTTTCGATACAGCTGGAGAAAGGCCTCCTGGGTCAGGTCCTCCGCCTCGGCCACGTTCCCGAGCATGCGTAGGCACAGGGAATAAACCCGTCGCTTATGCAGGCTGTACAGCGTTTCAAAGGCACGACCATCCCCGCTCTGCGCGGCCGCGATGGCCTCGGCTTCGCCGGCGATCGGTGGATTGCGGCGCATGTGCTGCACCGGGTTCTTCGCTTGCTGCGTAGGTCCTGCTGTGCTCACGGCACTCCGATCCATGTGTTGCTATGTTTACTGTCTCTGCGGTTCTGTTCGATGCCTGGGGGAAATCCTGCAATGTCTTCGTGTGGATCACCACGGGGACTTCCACAGGGTACATCGACCGGCCCGGGTATGGCTGTCCGCCGTCCGGACACGCCACCGCCAGCCTGGCTGACCAACGAAGCGTCGGTCCAGAGAAGGGCCTCAACGCCAGCTTCCCGCGGTCTGTTGTCCCGGGCCAAGGGTCCCCCGGTCAAGACCGTGCACTTCAGCTCGGCACTTTTTCCGCTACTACGACGCAAGCGACGGGGAGGGGGTTGCACCGGGGGAGCGCAGCCCCTGCCATCCAGTGCTTCAGGAGCCCAGGTAGCGCGCGTACAGGCTGCGGGCCTGGCTGCTGTCGGTGGTTCCCTGTACCAGCGTTCTGCCGTCCGGAAAAACCGTAAGGGTGTGGGCCGGCAGCTGGAAGCGGAGCAGCAGCGCGTTCCACCGTACCGCTCCATGGGGCGCAAGCCTTGCCGCCAGGGCAGCGAAGTCGACGGCCCGGCTATGCTCATGGATCTGCACCGAGTTGCGGCCACACAGGGTGATGTGGGGGCGGCCCTCTCCGCGCAGGTGCGCGAAGTTGCGTGCCGGCCCGCAGACGACACAGTCGGGTCGCGGCAGGCTCGCGGCCTGCAGCTCGGAGCGCTCGTTCGTCCACAGATCATGCGACAGCAGGGTCCGTCGCATCGCGGCGCGGGCGCCCACCAGGTATTTGAGCGCTTCCACTGCTTCAATCGAGGCGGCCAGGTTTACCGCCATCCCCAGGATCCCCGCGGTGTCGCAGGTTTCCACCGGTCCCGATGGTGGACTGGGAAACAGGCAGGCCAGGCACGCTGTTTCCCCTGGGAGGATGTTCATGGACACGGCGTAGGCGCCGACCGCGCCGGCATAGATCCACGGCTTCCCCTGCTCGACCGCGTAATCATTCAGCAGGTAGCGGGTTTCGAAATTGTCTGTAGCATCGAGGACCAGCATGGCGTCGCCCAGCAATGCATGCACATTGCCCGGAACCAGGTCAGCAACATGCGCGTGGACTACGACTTCACTGTTGAAGCGGCTGATCTGCCGTCGCGCGGCCTCTGCCTTGGGCAGCCCCGCCTCCGCGTCGGCCTCATCGAAAAGAACCTGCCGTTGCAGGTTACTTGCTTCCACAAAGTCACGGTCGACCAGGGTAAGCTGCCCGACGCCCGCGCGGGCCAGCAGGGTGGCCGCTGCCGCGCCGGTCGCGCCAACGCCTACCAGCGCAACGTGCGACCCCGCGAGGCGCTGCTGCCCAGCTACGCCGACGGGCGGAAACAGGACCTGGCGGGAGTAACGCTCAGGGTAGCGCACAGCGCTATTTTCTGTACTGGCACACAGGGCTGGGGTCTCGCTATTCTGCATGCCGTCCTCTGTCTATTATAGATGGACCTGCTCCGCGCGCTCTCCTCTTCGCGGCGGGGCCGTCCTTGATAGACAAGGTGCGGGGTGAGCCCCGCGTAGCTTTCCACGGTTATGCGCGCTGCGAGACCGTGCTAGCTTGCATCAACGACGATTCTGAAGGAAGGCAACCCGAGAACCGCTGCTGCTTGTTTTGACAGCCTGCATCTCAGAAGCGAACGTACCCATGCTGCTACTAAAAGGCGGATCTCCGCCAGCCGTTGCCTGCCGTTCTCGCCTGCTGGCCGGGCCTGCTGCCTTGCTTCTGCTCCTGCTCGCCGGGGCGGCGCCGGTCGCGCTCGGGCAGGGTGCCGTGACCCCCACCAGCCAGGCCCCAACGCAGGGGACGACGGTAGGCAACACGACGCCGGGCGGCCAGACGCTGCCGAATGCCGCCAAGTTGCCGTCCTATGACGAAAGTCACCCCTTGAACCCGGCCCCACCCTCCGGCGCGCCCAACGCGGGCACAGAAAACCTGCGCGCCTGGCGCGGCCTGCGTATCAGCGGGATCGAGTTTCGCGGGGTCGACGCAGCCCGGCTGCAGCCGCTGCAGTCCGAGCTGGCACTGCAACCCGGGCAGCCGCTCGACCCAGCCAAGATTCGCAACAGTCTGCGCCGGCTTTATGCGACGGGCCTTTACAGCAGCATTGATGTGTCCGGGGTCCGCGCTGGCGACCAGGTGCACGTTCTGTTCGACGGCCAGCCGCAGCTGTTTATTGGTCGTGTCAACATCGCCGGCGTAGCCAGCGAGGCGTTTACCAGCCTACTGCAGGGCGCGACAAAGCTGAGCCCCGGCACGCCGTACACCGAGGCAAAGCTGGATCGCGGCAAGAAGCTGCTGGAAAGTGTTCTCATCACCAATGGCTACTACCAGGGATCCGTCACCGCCGGCCACTCTGCTGACGCTGCAAACCAGCAGATGAACGTGAGCTACATCGTGACGCTGGGCGAGCGCGCCAAGGTAGGCAGCGTCACCGCGACCGGCGCCAGCGGTCTGACGCCGGTGCAGTTCCAGAAAGCGGCGAAGCTGAAGCACAATACTCGCGTCACCCGGGACACGGTGAACTCTGCCCTGGACAAGCTGCGCGCCCACTACCAGAAGCAGCAGCTGCTGGAGTCGAAGGTGACGCTCGACAGCAAGCAGTACGACCAGCCCACTAACCATGTCGATTATGCCTTCAAGGTAAGCCAGGGCAACAAGGTCGTGGTGCTGATCAATGGCGTGAAGGTAAGCCAGGGCAGCATACGTAACCTGATCCCGGTGTACCAGGAGGGCACGGTCGATGAGGACCTGCTGAATGAAGGCGACCGGCGGGTGCGCGACCTTTATCAGCGCAAAGGCTACTTCGACATCCAGGTGTCGCACACCAGTGTGCAGCAGGCAAGTGGACAGACGCTCGTCACCTACACCGTGCAGCTGGGCAAGATGCATGACGTCGACACGGTCGCGATCAGCGGAAACAAGTACTTCGAGTCAGCACTGATCACCCCCCGCCTCAACGTGCATCCGGCGAGCGTCTTTGACCACCGTGGTACCTACAGCGCCGCGCTGGTGGCAAGCGACATAGCGACCATTACCGCCATCTACGAGGGCAGCGGCTTTTCCCATGTCGCCATCAAGCCGGTCGTGAAGGACTCCGACCTGGACGCGCATGGGCGCGACTCCAAGATTGCGCACATCGCCGTGACCTACCAGGTAACAGAAGGGGTCCAGCAGCGCTTCGGATCGTACAAGCTGGTAGGCAATATCAAGGTGCCGAGTGCGGAGCTGTTGCCGCTGCTGAATACCGAGGTAGGCCAGCCATATAACTCGAACAACCTGACCGGCGACCGCGATGCGGTACTGACTTACTACCTGAGCCATGGCTACGACCAGGCAGCAGCCGACCTGAAACAGGCTCCTGACGCCCACGATCCTAACTTGATTGACATCACGCTCGAGATCACCGAGGGCGATCAGATCCATGTTAACCAGGTGCTGGTGAGTGGGCTGCACTACACTCGCGCCAAGACGGTGGATCCGCACATTCTTGTTCATCCGGGTGACGTGCTGAACCAGACCGCGCTGATCAGCACACAGCGGCAGCTTTACGACCTGACCCTGTTCAATGGTGTCAACACGGCGGTGCAGAACCCCAGCGGCGACGAACTGCGCAAGGATGTGCTGCTGCAGTTTACCGAAGCCAAGCGCTGGGACGTGACCTACGGTGTGGGTCTGCAGGCGCAGACAGGGAACCCTGGAGCCTGCAATAACTCGATCAGCCTGGCACAGCGAATCGCGGCCGGTCTGACTTACTGCAACCCGAATGGCAACTTCGGCGCTAGCGAGCTTCTGTCGGTCAATATTTCCCGCATCAATCTGCGCGGCACGGATAACAGCGTGACGTTGAAGACGACTTACGGTTCACTCGAAAAGGTAGCGCTGGTGACCTATGACGATCCTCATCCGCTGGGCAAGCGCAACCTCAATCTATCGGTGAGTGGCGGGTATACCAACGAACAGGATGTGACCACCTATGCGGCCTCGCGGCTGCTTGCCAATGTGCGGCTGACGCAGCGGGTAGGCAGGCCCACGACCTGGATCTACCAGTACCAGTTCCGCCGCATCAACGTGGACCCGAGCACGGTGCAGATCGCGCCGGAAGAGATCCCGCTGCTGGCGCAGCCTGTCACGGTAGGCGGCCCCGGCGTGACCTGGATCCGGGATACACGCCGGCCTTCCTCGCTCGATGCTTCGGGGGGCACCTACAACACCTTTCAGGAGTTCTTCGCGGACAGCAAGTTCGGTTCGCAGTCGAACTTCAACCGCCTCGATGGCACCAATGCGAGTTACTACCCCTTCGGCAATGTGCACCGGTATGTTTTTGCGCGGCAGACGCGGGTCGCGTTTGAGCGTTCCTTCGGCACCGGCGCGCAGGAAACGATCCCTCTCCCGGAACGTCTGTATGCCGGCGGCGCAGAATCGCACCGCGGCTTCGCAATTAACGCCGCCGGCCCCCGCGACGGCATCACCGGCTTTCCCATCGGCGGCGCAGCTGCGTTTATCAATAGCTTCGAGCTACGCCTGCCGCCACCGACACTGCCTGTTGTCGGCAGCAGTGTCAGCTTTGTTCTTTTCCACGACATGGGCAACGTCTTCGCCAAGGGGGATGACATCTGGCCCAGCTTTTTGCGCTTCCGGCAGCCCGACCGCGCAGCGTGCCGCGATTACAACAATGCCACCGTGCAGGGTGCGCCGTCTCCGGAGCACAACAGTATCGGGCTGACGGGAACCTGCTCCTTTAACTACTTTTCGCATGCTCTTGGGATCGGGGCTCGCTACGGTACGCCGATTGGTCCTATCCGTGTCGATGCCAGCTATAACCTGAATCCGCCTATTTACCCGATCGTGCAGAACTACAACGTGGTCAATGGCAATGCCTTTGCTGCTCCCACTGAAGGCGAAGGCGGGCACTTCAATTTCTTCTTCAGCATAGGGCAGGCATTCTGATGCAGATACCTCTTTCCCTCTCGCTGTTCCTCGTGTTGACGACGCCGGTGTCGGCGCAGAACGCGGCTCCGGTGCAGCAGGACGCGAAGACGCATGTCAGCGCGTCCCAGAATGCCGCCGCGGCCACGTCAGCCAGCAAGGCCGCAGCCACACAGAAGGCCGGGGCGGCGGCAGCGCCGGAAGGCCAGCCTGTTGTGCTCGACAGCGTGGTCGCTATCGTCAATGGAGACGTGCTGCTGCAGAGCGACGTCGAAGAAGAGCGGCGTTTCGAGTCTCTCCAGCTGCTGCCCGCCGATGAGAACAATGACGTCCGCGCGGCGGAGCACCTGGTGACGCGCACCCTGATCCTGCAGCAGATGAAGGCGGAGGACCAGACGCCACCTGCGATATCAGCAGCCGACGTAGATAAGTTCATCACCGAGTTGCAGAAGCAACTGCCAGGCTGCCTGCCGACACGCTGTACTACAGCGGCAGGCTGGGAGAGTTATCTCGGCGAGCGAGGTCTCGCGCCCGCAGAGGTAGCCGATCGCTGGAGGCAGCGGCTGATCATTCTCGACTATCTCAATATGCGCTTCCGTACGGGTGCCCGTATCTCGACCGGCGACGTGCAGGCGTACTACGACAAGAATCTGGCTCCACAATTCGCTGCCAAACACGAGACAGCGCCGCCCTTGAAAACGCTGCGTCCGCGAATCGAAGAGATACTGCTGCAGCAGCAGGTCACTAAGCAGGTGGATGACTGGGAGGCGACCCTGCGCCAGGAAGGCAGCGTGCAGATCCTGGTGCCGGCCTATGGCCAGAGCAGCACACAAACCTCAGAGAACGACGACATACCGGGAGGCAGCCTATGAGCACGACCCCCAGTTCACTCTTCGGCCGCCGTTCCGCGGGGGCCGGCGCACCAGGTGCGGAGACCCCGCGGCGGCACATCTTCCTCAAGGTGCTGCTTGGCATCATCGTCGTTGTGGCACTGCTCATCGCGGGGCTCAGCTGGTACGCCTCGACCCCGCAGTTTGCCAACAAGGTACGCGCAGAGTTGATCAAGGTTCTCGAAGACTCGACCGGCGGCCGTGTGGAACTGGGCGCCTTCCGCTGGCGCCTGCTCCATCTGGAATTCGAAGCAGACAACCTGACCATCCATGGTTTGGAGGCGCCGGGCGAGGTGCCGTACGCGCATGTCGACAGGCTGCGTGTGCAGGTAAAGATCATCTCTTTTTTCCGCGCCAAGGTAGGTCTCAACTATCTCGGGATCGACAAGCCGGTCGTGCACCTCATCGTCTACAAGGACGGTTCGACTAATCAGCCTGTCCCGAAGAAGAAGAGTGCGCCAACCAACCTGAACTCGACCATCGACCAGGTCTTTGACCTTGCCGTGGACCGGGCCGAGATCAACAATGGCACGGCACTGGTCAATCAGCAGGCGATCCCTTTCTCGCTCGCCGCCAACGATCTGGCGGTAGGCATTAACTATCTCGCGCCGAGTGACCAGTACAAAGCCTTTGTCTCTGTCGCCGACCTTACTGCGCGACGTTCGATCGCCGCCCCTGTCCACTCGAAACTGACCATTGCCGCCGTGATGGGCAGGAACAACGTCGCTGTCACCGACTTACAGTTTGCCGCAGGGGCGTCCACGCTGGCGGCTCATGCAAATGTCAGCAACTTCGCGGATCCGCACTGGCAGCTTGCCACCAAGGGGACGATTGATCTACGGGAAGCAGAAGCACTGGCTGCAATCCCCGGACTCGACCGCGGGGTGGTCGCGCTGGATCTCCACGGACAGGGGACGAAGGGGTTGTTCAGTGTCGATGGGACCACCCGGATCGCTGGAGCGTCGTACCGGGGATCGGGCGTCAACCTGGGCGGGTTGAATGCCGCGACACAGGTACATATCACTCAGGACGTGCTGGCGCTCGATGAATTGCGGGCAACGCTTGCCAGCGGCGGAACTGTAATAGGCGACGCGCATATCGATCACTGGCTGGCCGCAACAACGCCGCCTGCAAGCCCCGCCCCGCTGGCGGCGACGCCGGCTAGCAAGGCGGCAGACGCAGCGCGCAGCATGAACCATGCTGTGGCACAGGCGACCAGCAATGCGTCGGCCAAGGCGCTGGTTTCGCAAGGCGTCGTCAATGCCCGGCTGCAGGGTTTTACGCTGCCTTCAATCCTTTCGATTGTGGCGCCGCCGAAGTTTCAGCATCTGGGTTTCTTCACCACTGCCAGCGGCACAGTCAAGCTGACCTGGACCGGCAACGCGGCCGACCTGGCTGCAAACGCCAGGATCGCGCTGGATGCACCGGCCGCCCCGCCGCACGGCGATGTGCCGGTAAATGGCGTCATCGATGTGACCTATACCGGCCGCACCAGCAGCGTTGCGGTGCACCAGCTGAATGCACATACGCCCGGAACCCAGCTGAACGTGACGGGCGGCGTGGGGCTGGCGGCCGGCGCGCGGTCGTCATTGCAGACGCAGTTCACGGCGTCTGACCTGGGCGAGTTCAACAAAGCGCTGACAGCGTTTGGCATCGGTGGCGGCAAGGGCGCCGCTGCGCTGCCGGTCGCCCTCCACGGCCAGGCGTCCTTCCAGGGGGTCGTGACCGGCAGCCTTGCAGCGCCTGACGTAACCGGCCACTTGGCCGTCAACAATTTCGACTTACTCCTCACCAGTGCACCTGCGGCAAATGCAACCGCGGCGGTTGCACAAGCTGCCCAGCCTACAGGCCCCGATGGAAAGCCGGTGCCTGTGCCGACAGCCGCCGCAGCGCCGTCAGCACCCACGGCGTTCCACATCGATTCGCTGGTCGCCGATGCCGAGTACTCGCCTGCGCTCATCTCCGTGCAGAGCGCGCTGATTACCCGCGGCAACACGCAGGTGCATGCAGCGGGACAGTTGCATGCTCATCGCACCCGCCGCAAGGGCTATGCCTACG
>CAXTEW010000084.1:0-10874 GCA_964243175.1 uncultured Acidobacteriaceae bacterium | reverse complement strand
CGTACATGCGGGAGATATCATCCAGCTTCGACACATCAACTTTGATACTTTGCGACTGCTCGCCCAGAAGCTCTCTGGCCTCTGCGAGGCTCTCCTCTTTTCTTCCTGTTATGTAGACAAAGGCTCCTTCCTTAGTAAACAACTTTGCAGTCGCCAATCCGATCCCGCTTCGCCAACGCCGTATTCGAGCCACTGTGGAACCGATCAATGATCGGGCGTGTTCAGATCACCGCGGCTGAAACAGTCGGAATCCAGGGAAGGGCCAGCTACTATGAGTCTTCCGGCGCCCTGCGCGACGTGGTGCCGAACCATATGGCCGAGCTGCTGTCGCTTGTTGTCATGGAGCCACCCGTCTCCTTCAGTGCTGATCATCGTCCCTGTGCTTTCCTATCGAAGTCATTCTGCCCTGTGTCAGGTCTTGCTGCAAGTATGGGATCAGCGAACCCGATCGCGCCGAGATGATCGAGCGGAACAGCCTAGATGCGTCGCTTACGCTAGGGAGTTGTGAATACTACGCGTCGACGGCCAAACAGCTTCGCGTCGACAGAGTAAGCGCCCGGTCCCAGGACGATCATGGAGAGAGTCATACATACCGAGACCAGGAGGTGCAGAGCGTCGTTGCCTCTGAGCGTCGAGAGAATTGCGATTTCAAAAATAGCGCCCGCCGCCATAAAAACGGAGGAGTAAAGACCGAGGCACAATGCTATGGTGACAGCCGTGACTGCCGTGAGCTCCCACCAGGTAAATGGAGCAACGCCCGCGGCAAGAACAAGAAGCAGAAGTGTAGCAGCTACGGAGACGCGCATCACCAAGAGTGAAATACCTGCCGCGCCTGTCGGGAACATGGTGAAGAGTCGCTGCACCCTCCATACATATGCCTGAAAGGTGACAAGAGCAACCCGCGAATAACTCACCGGTCGGGGGCCCTTTCGAGGGGAGTAGGCGGCCCGGGGCAGAAGAGTATCATGAGATGGAATGGAACGATGACAGATGATCCGTCCAGGCCTCACGTGCGCACTCGGTAGGTGCCTCGCCTGTGCGCTAACAGGCCTGTGGTTGGTGCTGGCAACTATGTGCCCCTCGGCTGCCGCGCTCCCCGACTGGCTCCTTCATGATGGTCACCACAGTCGCTGGACCGTCCCGGACGGGGCACCAGACATCAAATCCATCGCCCAGGATAAGAATGGCTATTTATGGCTTGGAACCGACCACGGGCTCGTCGCCTTTGATGGCGTGAGCTTCAAGACCTACCACTCTTCCGAAAGTGACTGGGTAAGTACACGAGATATATCGGTGGTGAGTGCCCTTCCAGATGGTGGGCTGTGGATCGGCTATGAAGAGGGGGGCGCGAGCCTCCTGCAGGATGGAAAGCTGGTTACATACTCTGGCGCCGAAGGTCTGTCGCAGGGTGCGGTTCGAGCGTTTGCCAAAGATAAAAGTGGAACCGTCTGGGCCGCTACGCAGTACGGCCTGGTTCGCCTGCGCGGCTCGCGCTGGCAGAATGTCGGTGAGCACTGGGGTTACCCGTGGGCGTACCCAGACAACCTGTTTGTTGACAGCCGAGGAACGCTCTGGACGAGCACGAGGAAAGGATTGAGCTTCCTCCGAAAAGAGGAGGAACAGCTCCACCTTGCCGACCCGCATAGGCTTGAGAATGTCGACTTTTCCGAGGCTCCGGACGGAACCGTCTGGTTAGCCACTGTCACTGGTACAGTCAGCGCGATTACCAATCGCACCGGCGATTACACTCCTCGGGGCACCTCGCTACCGTTTCGATCGGAGGGCATACACGTCGCGCGTGATGGTGCGTTGTGGATCACCACTGTAGATCACGGGGTCTACCAAATCGCGAATCCGGAGGCTCCTCGCAGCGCCAGGCAGATAGAGATTGCTAGGAACCACTTCAGTGCCAGGGACGGCCTGTCGAGTGACTTCGCGTTCGACGTGCTCCAGGGGCGCGAAGGAGAAATGTGGGTGGCCACCGCAAAAGGGCTCGACCAATTCCGCTGGGCGCCCTTTGCTCCTATCCCGCTACTGTCCGGCTCTACGTATGTCTCGGCGGCGATCACGTCCAGGGGCGATCTGTTACTTGCGTCCGATCGCTTTGCTGCAGTTCGTGGCGGGGTCGCAGTGCCGGTAAGTACTGGACCGAAAAGGATTGAATGTATTTACCGCGATCCCAGTGGACATATGTGGGTCGGTAGCGGTCAGCAGCTTTTCCGACAGGTAGGTTCACAATTTATTCCGTACCCGCCGCCTGCCGGCTTTGACCATCATCTGCATGACATCCAGGCGATGACCATGGACCGGGACGGAGCACTGTGGGTGTCGTACCTGATGGATGGAGTCTACCGGCTCAAGAATCGTGTGTGGCAGCGATCGGGAGGATTGCCAGGGCTGTCCACAAACCCTGCTGTCAGCATGTTTACCGATGCGGAAGGGCGCTTGTGGTTCGGATATCCGGGGGACCACTTGGTCTCCGTGGATGCCGGCAGGCTGGTCGCACTGGGGACGACGAAGGGAATCAACATCGGGACCATTACCGCCATAGCGGAGATACAAGGGCACATCTGGATCGGAGGCACAAACGGCTTGCAGTTCGAGGATCACGGACACTTTCAATCGCTGAAAGTGGCGGCAGCGGAACAGCTGCGTGGTGTATCTGGAGCAGCGGCGAGTCCCAATGGCGACCTTTGGCTGAATACAGCCGCGGGTGTTGTCCAGGTGCCGGCAAGTGAAGAGCGGAAGGCCCTCAACGACCCCACGTATCCGGTTCACGCCGCAGCTTTCACCTATCTCGACGGACTAACAGGCAGACCCGACCAGCTGCACCATCTTCCTACCCTGCTTAGCGGCAGGGATGGAAAACTGTACTTTGCGGTGCAGGGCAGCCTCCTCTTGCTGGACCCAGCGAAGATGCCTCGCAACGGTCTTCCTCCTCCCGTGTGGATCGAATCAGTAAACGCCGACGGCACTCTCTATCGGAACCCTTCTGCGCTTACCCTGCGGAAGAATACGCACAGCCTTTCCATCGACTACACCGCGACCAGTCTTCTGGTTCCACAAAGAGTCCACTTTCAATACAAATTAGACGGTATTGATGCGAATTGGCAGGACGCCGGAACACGGCGGGAGGCTATCTACTCACGGCTCCCACCGGGCAAGTACCGCTTTCACGTGATCGCTTCCAACAACGACGGCGTGTGGAACCGAACGGGCGCCAGCCTCTCCTTTCTCATACCGCCGGCGTTTGTGCAGAGCATGACGTTCCGCGCGATTGAAGGCTTCTCCATCGTCGCGTTGCTCTGGAGCCTCTACGTTTTCAGACTCCACCAGGTAACCCATAGACTGAAAGAAAGCTTTCACGCGCGGGTGAGCGAAAGAGAACAGATTGCAAGGGACCTTCATGACACCTTTCTACAGGGTGTACAAGGAGTGTTCTTGAGCTTTCACACGGCAACAAAGCATTTCCAAGGCAGCGACCAGGCACGTGGAAAGCTTGATGAAGCCTTTCGCCAGTCTGCCGAAGTGATGCAGGAAGGGA
Source organism: uncultured Acidobacteriaceae bacterium (assembly GCA_964243175.1). Lineage (GTDB taxonomy): Bacteria > Acidobacteriota > Terriglobia > Terriglobales > Acidobacteriaceae > EB88. Next base: position 7,330 of record CAXTEW010000084.1, on the reverse strand, counting down.
GAGCGCTGATCCTTAACCTGCGGAACGAAGCAACAGAAGTCGACGATCTTGCTCGCACGCTTTCTGCCCTTGGTCTGCAATTCTCGAAAGGCCGCCACACGGGCTTCACCCTGGCCGTATCTGGTCAAGTGTGCGACCTGAACCCAATCGTACGAGACGAGATTTACAGGATTGCGCGCGAGGCGATCACGAATGCATTTCGCCACGCAGCTGCTACGCAGATCGAGGTAGATCTACAGTACGGGAAGCAGGACTTCCTGCTGAGGGTCCGAGACGATGGCATCGGTATTGATCCGGACATTCTGAGCGTTGGTTCGCGCGCGAATCACTGGGGTTTGCCCGGCATGCGGGAACGGGCGCAGACCATTGGTGGCGAAATGAACCTTTGGAGCCGATTGAATGCGGGGACGGAAGTAGAGTTGCGCCTTCCGATGAGTGTGGCGACGATGACTGCAAGCAAGCGAATTCGTTTCCTGGCGTTTACCAACTTTCTCGGCAAGCGAGGTGGTCACAATGCCTGAGAGCACTATCACAGTCTTGATCGTGGATGACCATCAACTGATGCGCGCAGGCATTGCCGGCGAAGTAGGAGGGGAATCCGACATGACCGTCGTCGGTCAGGCCGCTGACGGGGAAGAAGCAATTCTCGCTTTCCGGCTGCACAGGCCGGACGTCACCCTCATGGATATCAGGATGCCAGGGACAGGAGGCATTGAAGCGATTCTAAGTATCCGGCAGGAGTTTCCACTGGCCCGCATCGTTGTACTGACGACTTACGGCGGCGATGTTCAAGCGCTCCGCGCTTTCAAGGCGGGCGCTTTCGGCTACCTGCAGAAAGATCTTCTTCGTAACGAGTTGCTGGATACAGTCCGCATGGTCCACGCCGGGCGCCGTCGCATTCCTGCAGCTGTGGCTTCCGAGATGGCGGAGCACGTCATGGATGACTGGATGACTCCTCGAGAGTTGGAAGTACTGGTCAGCGTCGCGGACGGCGGCTCCAATAAGTCGATCGCTACCGCGCTGGTAATCTCCGAGCACACGGTGAAGAATCACCTAAAGAACATACTGTCAAAGCTGCAAGCGAATGACCGCACCCACGCTGTGACGATCGCGCTCAAACGTGGTTTCTTCAATCTGTAGGTACCCTGTCCCCCCCGAGGTACAGCGGGCAAAGAGTTTCTGCGCTTGTGTCCTTACTCCACGCGAGCCCGGCCCTGCTCATCCTCGTCCGAGCCTGTGCCATGAATAGCGTGGCCAGGTGTTTCTTTGTATCGTCTGCCGCGGTCCGGTCAGATATTCTCTTGTCATGGAAGTGCACCTGATCGATGGCACCTATGAATTGTTCCGCCACTACCATGCTCTGCCGGGCATGACTGATGGCGACGGGCGGGAGGTCGCGGCGGTGCGCGGAGTAATCGCCTCTATCCTTGGCATGGTGCGGGATGGAGCCACGCACCTGGCCGTTGCTACCGACCAGGTCATTGAGTCCTTTCGCAATGATCTGTGGCCGGGTTATAAGACAGGCGCCGGGATAGAAGAGGATTTACTGTTACAGTTTCCGCTGCTTGAGGAAGCGCTGGCCGCACTCGGAATGGTGGTCTGGCCAATGGTCGAGTACGAGGCGGATGATGCACTCGCGTCGGCTGCCAAGGCGGCAGCACAGGATGATCGCGTCGAGCGCGTGCTTCTCTGCACGCCTGACAAAGACCTCGCCCAGTGCGTGCAAGGTACGCGCATTGTGCAGCTGGACCGTAGAAAGCGCGTGGTGCGGGACGAAGCGGCGATTGCAGCCAAGTTCGGTGTGCTGCCACGGTTGATTCCCGATTACCTCGCTGTCGTGGGAGATGCCGCCGACGGGTTTCCTGGCCTGCAGGGCTGGGGCGCCAAGTCGGCTGCGTCCCTGCTTGCCCGCTATCTTCACCTTGAAGCGATACCAAAGGACTGGCGTGATTGGACCGTGACTGTCACCAGTCCCAAGAACCTTGCCGCGACACTGGAAAAGGACTGGAGCAAAGCCATGCTCTTTCGGGATCTTGCCACCCTGCGCGTGGATATCCCGCTGTTCCATTCGGTAGACGAGTTATGCTGGGCCGGTCCTACTCCGGTCTTCGCGGGGCTTGCTGCGCGTCTGGATGCGTCGACTCCCAGGCAGAAGTCGGCGCCAGGCGATCGGTCGCGGGCCAGGCAGCCAGAGTAAGATCCGGTGCCGCACCCTTTCCCTTACACGTTTGCCGACTTAGCTGCACTCACCACCTCTGCGGCGGTAGAGCGACTAGCTGGGGCGTTCAGCCAGGCTAACCTGCTGACGGCACGCAACTAACCTCTCAGGAAGCGCAGCGCTGCCGAATTCATGCAGTAACGCAGCCCTGTCGGTGCGGGACCATCGTTGAATACGTGGCCCAGGTGTGCCTCGCAGCGCACGCATAGCAACTCTGTTCGCTCCTCACCAAGCGACGTATCCGGCCGCTCCACAACATTCTGTTTCGCGATTGGAGCCCAGAAGCTCGGCCACCCTGTACCTGAGTCAAATTGTGTGCGTGCACTGAACAACGCAGTGTCGCAGCAGATACAGCGGAACACGCCGACGCTGCCTGCCTGCACACCGTGGCTGAACAGCGGCATCTCCGTATCTGCTTGCCGTGCTATGTCGTAGGAAGTTTTGCCGAGCTGGCGATACCACTCGCCATCGGTTTTCACCACCTTTGCGAGAGTCTGTCGGCCCAGACACGTGCCATCGTTGCCGAAGCAAACCACGGTGACCATGCCCCTGCTTCCATGGGTCACCGTGCTTGCTTCCAGACCCGGCGGTCGGCGCAAAGCCAGCATTCCGAGAGAAGCCGCTGTCGCGATGCCGCCCGCGAGAAAGACACGACGTGTCACCCGTCGCGACGGCTCATCCCGGCTTACATCCGACTCAAACATCATGACTCCTGACCACGGCGCCATCGACGAAGCCAGGCAGTCGCGTTGTTGCATAGCATACCCCTTTCCCCGCGATAGCTGGAGACAACGGTAGCGCGGGCATGCTGCTCGTGTATTCTTCGCTGGCAACGATTTCTCAGCCGGGGAAAGATCATTTGATGCGCGGACAGGAACGGAGGAGCAGGTGGCACCTGCAAACGCTGCTTGCCGTGGGACTGCTTCTTCTTTCGGCAGCGCAGCTCCTGTATGTCTCTCATATCTTCTCGGCGAGTTGGGATGAGCCCCACCACCTGTTTGATGGCTATGAAATCTGGACGCAGCACGATTACCGGTTGAACGCGGAAGTTCCGCCGCTCGTCAAGCTCGCTGCTTCGCTGCCGCTGCTCGGGATGCACCTCAACGTCCCTGCACCCGGACACCTGTCCCAGGCACAGGAGGCATTCTTTCGTGGGCGTGCCTTTGTCTTCGGTAACGGAGGCGACCGGGTTCTCGAGCCTGCGCGCATGGCCTGCATGGTTTTCACGCTTCTGCTCGGCCTGCTCCTTCACCTGGCGACCTACGAAATGTTCGGCGAGACCGCCGCGCTCGTGGCGCTGGCCCTCTTTGTCTTCGATCCCAACTTCCTTGCCCATGGAACGCTCGTCACTACAGATGTCTGCAGCGCACTTTGTTTCTTTGCTGTCATCTACGCCTTCTACCGCTTCTGTCGAGTGCCAGGCTGGCAACGGCTGCTCGCCACGGGTGTTGCTGTCGGGCTTGCCTCGGTGGCCAAGTTTACCGGCGTCTTCCTACTCCCCATGCTGCTGCTGCTTGTGCTGGCCGAAGCACTCTGTTTGCGAAGCCCTCGCCTGCTTGCCCGCAGGCTCGCCGCATTGGTCGCCATCAATCTCTGCGGCTGGGTGATCCTGTGGTCCTTCTATGGTTTCCGCTACGCGGCGGCGCCTGGGGGCCGCTCCCTCCAGCCGGCACTCGCGCCCTACCTGCAATCGATGCCTGGCCGCGCGGAGAGCCGCGGGCTGCAACTGGTAGCGCACATCCACCTGCTCCCCGAGGCCTATATCTGGGGCCTGGCGAATACCACGATCACCGCGTACGAAGATACGAGTTACTTCTTCGGGAAAGTCTATCGCCATGGCACATGGCTTTACTTTCCAGCAGCGTTTGCGATCAAGAGCACGCTGCCATTGCTCCTCCTGCTTCTCGCTGCACCACTGCTCATCAGGCGAAGCCGAGCCCTGCAGCGACGTGCCTTCCTGTTCCTGCTGGTTCCCGTCGCAACCTACTTTGCCATCGTCATGGCCTCTTCCATGGATATCGGTGTGCGTCACCTGCTGCCCGTATATCCATTTCTTTACGTCATAGCTGGTAGCACGGCAGCAGCTCTTGTGCGGCGGCGTGGTGCCTGGCGGGTCGCGGTCGTGTGCCTCGTAGCATGGCAGGGAGTTACCTGCCTGCGGGCTGCGCCCAGTTACATGGCCTACGGCAACGAAGCCTGGGGTGGTCCGTCCCAGGTACATCGCTACCTTAGTGATGCCAACGTCGACTGGGGTCAGCAGTTAAAAGCTGTAAAGGTGTATCTCGATCAGCGACACATCACGGATTGCTGGTTCGCCTACTTTCCCGATGGAGCCATCGAGCCTTCTGACTACGGCATCCCGTGCCGACGCCTGCCCACCACCGATACGCTGTGGTGGATGAAGCTTCCCCTGGAGACGCCCCCGGTAATCAGTGGCACTGTGCTGATCAGTGATGGCGATCTGGAGGGCATCGAGTTTGGAGACGGACCGCTCAACCCATACGAAGGCTTTCGCGAGCGCAAGCCGAACGCAGTCATCCAGGGCGGCGTGGCTGTGTACCAGGGTCAGTTCAGCATCCCTCTCGCTGCCGCGTTATACCGGGCAGAAAACGCGCGGGATCTGCAAAAGGCCGGCGCACTGCAGGCCGCGATGCAGCAGGCGCGATCTGCTGAAACGCTTGCTCCCGCGTCAGTCCAGGTACAGCTGGCGCTCGGTGATGTGCTCGCCGCTTCAGGAAGCAGAGAGGAAGCCCTGGAGCATTACCGTGTCGCCTTGCACCTGGCAGAAACAGTGCGGCCAGAGCTGCAGGCGGACCTGCTGCCGCACATCAAAGCGGACATCAAGGCGGCTGAGCAGGGCCGCTAGATTGAGATAACTCTTCGCGCAGCCAGTATCGCGTGCTGTCGTGCCTCGTAGGTCTGTGACTTCTGTGGATCGTTTCCCGGCGAAGAGAGTAAGGTAGCCGCATGATTGTGGCTCGGCGTGCCACCGTGCAGGATGCAGCAGCAATCGCCCACGTGCACGTAGACAGCTGGCGAACGACCTACACAGGTCTGGTGCCGGCAAGCTATCTCGCCACGCTGGACGAAGTGGAGCGCGCGTCTCAATGGCGCGAATGGCTTGCGCAGGACGCTGTCGTCTTTGTCGCGGAGCAGCGAAGGAAAATCGTGGGCTTTGCCGCTGGCGGGCGCATCCGCGAGCCACTTAGTGACTGCGATGCAGAGTTGTTCGCCATTTACCTGCTGCACCGGGCACAGCGACAGGGAACAGGCACCCTGCTCTTAGGAGCGATTGCCACCGCTCTGCACGCGCGCGGATTCAGGAGCATGGCCGTCTGGGTACTGGACAGGAATGCTTCGGTCTCTTTCTACACGCGTACAGGGGCGGAACGATGCGGATCAAAGGACACCGAAGTTGGCGGCGTCCTACTCCCTGTCTCTGCTTACCGGTGGCTCGATCTCGCAGCGATTGTTCAGCACTAAGCACCACGGTCTCGCCATGCCACTGTAACTATGCCGCGCACCTTAGTGCTTGCCAAGCAGCCCTTCGAAAGCATTCTTCAGTGAAGTGGCATCGGGCGCAGCTCCCGCGGTCTTACCAGGGATCAACTGCTTCACGCTGCGGCCGGCAAGCCCGGCAAGGTTCACTCCAAACGTAGGGTGGCTGGTGGTTCCGCCAATAGCAACGGGAACCCCGCTGCGCAGCGCACCACCAGCAAGGCCGCCCAGGGAACCAAGCCCGGCCACGCTGTTTCCGCCGCCGCCGATCAAACCAGCCAGCCCGCCTGCTAGCGCCGCAGTGCCGCCACCAGTTTGTGGCGCAGCCGCCGGTGCTGCGCCACTGGTCAGACCGGTCAACTTCAGCAACATCGCATAATCGAGAGCGCCGCCGGCGCTTACTTTCCCGGCGCCACTCGCCGTCCCGATGCCGGTAATATCCAGTGCTACTTTGTCGGTTTCCACGCCGCCGCCCGCTTCCCGCACGTCCATGCTCAGCGAGCGGATGTTAGTGCCCGACACTGTGGCCGAGCCCACCTTCCCTCCAGTCAGGCGCGAGAGTTCGCCCAGTTTCGCGCCCAGGTCAAAGCCGGAAAGCTGGGTGTTGTCCAGGCGCACGGGACCACTGACCACCGGGCTTGCCGTCGAACCAGAAACCGTCAGCGCGGTCGTCAGGGTGCCGCCCCGCAGCCGCGATCCCTGAGGCAGGTGCACGCCGACAGCGGGCAGAAAAGCCTCCAGCTCGTCGATCGGCAGCGCATTGCCGCTGACCTTGAGGTTGATCGCGGTGCTGGGCCCGCTTGACTGGTACGTGCCCGCGAGCTGGATGACCGCTTTGCCGATCGACACCGTGGCATGCTGCACTTCGCCGGTCAGCGCGCTCTCGTTCTGTACCAGGGCAAACTGTGCCTGCACCGGCTGCCCTGAAGCCTGGCCATCCCGCGCCAGCTTGATGTTATTCACGTGCGCCGTGCCGTTCGCCTGCAGTGTCTGCCCATTGGACTGCACCTGCGCTTCGAGATCGGCCAGTCCGCTGATGCCTGCATCGGGCGGCAGCACGCCTGCGCTCGCAAGCTCAAAGTGGCGGAGATCGACGTGCGCGTTCACGGGCGTTTCGGCGTCATGTTCGCTGTTGTAGGGACCCAGCTGGCCCTTGGCGTCGAGGCTGCCGCCGCCTGGCAGTTGGGCGCTGGCAGAGAAGGGCGACGAGGTGTGCGGAGCCAGGTTGGTGATCTGCGCGTTCAGCTGCTGATACACCGCGGGGCTCCCGCTCTTGCCCGCGGTCGTCAGCGTTACGCTACCGTTCTTGATCTCGGCATCGTCCACCGAGAGGTTTTGCAGGAACTGGTCCTCTGAAGCGCCAGCTGCTTTCTGCGGCGGCTTGGGCATGTTTGAGCGCACGATAGTCAAGTGCGGGTTCTTAACCAGCAGCTTGCTGACGTGCATCTGCTGGCCACTCCACGAAGCATCGAGCACCAGGCTGTCGATAAGCCCGGAGACGCCGGCAGAGGAATCGACAAAGCCCGCGGCCAGAGGGTCGATATGCTTGGCCTCAACATCGCCAGAGAAAGGCGTTGCTGCCATGTCGGCCTGGTTCAGTGGGCCGGCGCTGCC
>CAXTEW010000083.1:0-10897 GCA_964243175.1 uncultured Acidobacteriaceae bacterium | reverse complement strand
GGCATGCGTGGATTGATGGCGAAGCCGTCGGGTGAAATCATTGAAACGCCGATCACGGCAAACTTCCGTGAAGGCCTGACCGTGCTGCAATACTTCATCTCGACGCACGGCGCCCGTAAGGGTCTTGCGGATACGGCGCTCAAGACGGCTGACTCGGGTTACCTGACCCGCCGGCTGGTTGACGTTGCGCAGGATGTCATCGTTTCTGAACTCGATTGCGGTACGTCTGATGGTATCTATGTCGGTCCCATCATCGAGTCCGGTGAGATCATCGAGCCGCTGCGTGACCGTATCATCGGTCGCGTTTCTCTCGAGCGCATCAAGGATTTCGAGGGCAACCCGATCGTCGAGGTCAACCAAGAAATCTCCGAGGACTTCGCGTCGGCGATCCAGGCCTCCGGTATCGAACGGGTCAAGATCCGTTCCGTGCTGACCTGCGAATCGAAGCGCGGCGTCTGCATTCTTTGCTACGGACGCAACCTGGCATCTGGCCGCCTGGTGGAACTCGGTGAGGCAGTCGGCGTCATCGCGGCACAATCGATCGGCGAGCCCGGCACGCAGCTCACGATGCGCACCTTCCACATCGGTGGTACGGCATCACGGGTCAACGAGCAGTCCAAGCTCGATGCGAAGAATGTCGGCACGGTGCGCTTCATTAACGTGGTCTCGGTCACATCGAAGGTCGGTGACACGGTCGCAATGAACCGTTCCGGCTCGGTCGCGATTATCGATGATCGCGGACGCGAGAAGGAGCGCTACCAGATTGTCTACGGCGCCAAGCTGAAGGTGACCGAAGGCCAGCAGGTTACGCTCGGGCAGGAGCTTGCCGAGTGGGATCCGTACACCTTCGCGATCCTGACGGAAGTCGGTGGCACGGTGCAGTTCAAGGACCTGCAGGAAGGCATCACGCTCAACGATGAAATCGATGAAGTGACCGGCCTGTCGCGTCTCGTGGTCGCCGATGCTCCCGACGAAAAGCGTCAGCCGACGATCCTGATCAAGGCGGAAGGCAAGAAGGACAAGCGGTACCTGATGCCGAGCCGTGCCCACCTGATGGTGCAGGATGGCGAGGAAGTTTTCCCGGGCGATATCTTGGCGAAGATCCCGCGCGAAACCACCCGCACCAAGGACATCACCGGCGGTCTGCCGCGCGTCGTTGAACTCTTCGAAGCGCGCAAGCCGCGCGAGACAGCGATCATCTCGGAGATCGAGGGCGTCGTCCGCTTTGGTGAAGTGGCCAAGGGTCAGCGCAAGATCTATGTCACCGCGGAGAATGGCGAGGAGAAGGAATACTCGGTACCTCGCGGTATCCACGTCAACGTGCAGGAAGGCGAGAAGCTGCGCGCCGGCGATCCCTTGATGGACGGTCCGCTGAACCCGCACGATATTCTTGCGGTGCTTGGCCAGAACCAGCTGCAGGCATTCCTGGTGAACGAGATCCAGGAGGTCTACCGGCTGCAGGGTGTGGCTATCTCTGACAAGCACATCGAGACAATCGTTCGGCAGATGCTTCGCTGGGTCAAGATCGACGAAGTGGGCGACACGAATTTCCTGCTCGAACAGCAGATTGATCGGTTCCGCTTCCGTCTTGAGAATGAGCGAGTGCAGGCAACAGGCGGCCGCCCGGCAACAGGCAAGCCGCTGCTGCTCGGCATCACCAAGGCGTCGCTTTCGACCGATAGCTTTATCTCGGCTGCAAGCTTCCAGGAGACCACACGCGTGTTGACGGAGGCGTCGATCAATGGCGCTGTCGACAACCTGCGCGGCCTCAAGGAGAACGTCATCGTGGGCCGCCTCATCCCCGCTGGCACAGGCATGGAGTACTACCGCAACATCCAGCTCTCCCCAGAGCTCGAAGAAGCGGCAGAGCGTGTGCAGCAGGAAGTGGCCGCACAGCATGAGGCAGAAGAGCGCGAGCTCGAGATCATGCGCCAGGAAGGCGAAGCCGAAGAGCTGGCAGCTTCGGAGTAATAGCCGGCGCTGCATCGAAAAGCAGGAACACAGGAAGGCCCGGCACGTAGCCGGGCCTTTCCATTTGCTGGCAACGAATGCTTTCTGCAAGAGCTATGCTTATTCCTTTGCTGACCGTTTTCTTCCGTAATCCTTTTGCCAGCATTGCAGCAGCTACTTGCATCGTGCGGGCCATCTGGGAACAAAGTGCGTTTCCGGAGGAACCGCGTTCATTTACGGGACACCGCACGCAAGGTTTCATCACCCAGACGCCAGTTCCCATTCCGTCTGCGATTAGCGCACCGGCGCTACGCACAGCATGGTGTAACCTGAGTGCGCCTCGGCCTCAATCACGGCACGAGGCAAGCGGATAACTGGCTCCCCGGGAGAAGAATGTCCTCGTCGTCACCGTCCTTTGTCTCGCGTGTTTCTGTTTCTGGCATCGCTTTTGCCATTCTTGTGGGCGCGGTATGTTTGTGGGTGTCAAGCCTGCCTCTTTTTCCTACGCAGGATGGTCCCATGCACCGCTACTATGCTCACGCACTGGGTCAGGTGTTTGCGCACGCCGCGCATTACAGCGGGTATGCTGTGCGGCATCCTTTTCCGCCCTACGCGACGCAGTACATCACGCTGCTTGGCCTTTCTCAATTCTTTTCGTTTGACACTGCGGAGAAGCTGCTTACCTGTCTTGACATCCTGTGTTTCGCGTACGGGGTGCGTTTGTGTGCAACCGCCCTGGGACCGGCAGGTGCGTGGATCACGCTTCTTATCGCTCCACTACTGCTGCCCTGGTACCTTATGATGGGCTTTTATAACTACAGCATCGGGATCGGCTTCGCACTGCTGACCATGGCCTTCTGGCTGCGCCTCGATCGCGGCAGGGTCTACCTGTTGGGCTTTGCGCTCAGTGGGCTCGTTCTTATATTTTCTCACCCGGTTCCCTTGCTGCTGCTACTGGTTTTCCTGGTAGCCGACCTGCTGCGCCGCCGTTTCTTCCTTCCCGCGGCTCCCGGCAACTGGCTACGCCGCCATCGTATCCAGCTGGTGGCGCTCCTCTACATGCTCGCGCTGACCCTTTATCCCTCGCTGGCCATCGATAAATCAACAACCGCCTCGACGCTGAGCGATACAGGGTTTCACCTGCCATTCGTGCGCACGGCGCTGCTGCTTACCGGGCTATCCCCCTACAACACCCGCTCGATCGGGTTGCTTGTCAACGCGTACCGCCTGGCCGACTACGCGTTGCTGGCCGTCACCGCGGTGCTGGCGCTCCGGGTATTCCGCCGCAGCCTGGCTGCTCGCGAGCTTTCCAGTGCGGCCGCATTCTCGCTGTATGCTGCACTTTTCGCCCTCCTGCTGCCGTTCCTGCCAGATCGCCTCAACGGCGGGGTCTTCTTCGCGACCCGCATGGTCATCATGGTGTGGATCTTCCTTCTGCTTGGCGCTGCCGGGACACCACTGGTAACTCGCCGCTTCCGAACCATGTGCATGCTGCTCGGAGCGGTTCTCACCTTCGCGACCCTGCTGCCGGCGAATCAGAAATTCCGCCCGATTGCGCAGGATCTGCATACCCTGGAAGCCCAGGTGCTGCCGGAGCATACCAGCGCGCTGGTCCTGAACGGACCCTTGCTTACGCCGACACTGCGAGCCCGGAATGACCTGGCCTTTGATCCCTACCTGTGGGCCAACATCTTGCCGCTTGTGCGTCAGGACGACCTGGTGCTGAATGCGCCGTGGCTCGACCTGAGCATCTCTCCGCTGCGGGCCTCGCATGGCTCGCCCATGCTGGTCGATGCCACCAGCCTGATCGCGGTCCCGACCAAGGATCCCCCGCCTCGCTTTATCACCCTGGTGCCGCCCCCGCGTGGTGAGCAGTTGATCCACGACAGCCAGATCATCGTGTTTGCCGGGACCCCGGACGAACTCAGCCACGGACTGACGGATGTACTGGGCAGGGAAGACGCGGCAGAGTTCAGCTGCAAACAGCCGGCCGCCCTGTCGCTCGAGTGTGTTCGCACTTCACGCAACTAGCTCGGAACGGAGCATCTCCCATGGGCAGCACTGCTTCCACCAGTCATGTACCGTCTGCGGCGGTTGACGATCGGCGAGGTCCCGCCTCGTCAGCATGGCTCTTCGCCGGCATCGTGCTTGCTTTCGTGGTGTGGCTCTTCACGCTTCCTCTTGTGCCCACGCAGGATGGGCCGATGCACCGGTACTACATCCACGTCCTGGATGCGGTGCTGCACCATAGCGCGCTGTACGGCGTGTACCAGGTGCGACACCCGTTCCCGCCGTACGCCACGCACTACGGGCTACTGCTGGCGCTGTCCCATGTTGTCTCCTACGACATGGCGGAGAAACTGTTTACCGCGCTCATCGTCGTCTGCTTCGCCTACGGGCTGCGCTTCTGTGCGCTTGCCTGCGGGCGGGCCGGGGAGACTGTCTCCCTGTTTGCTGCGCCGCTATTCCTGCACTGGGCCCTGCTGATGGGCTTCATGAACTACTCACTCGCGCTCGGCATCTTTCTATTTATAGCCGGCTGCTGGCAGTGCGCGATTAGCGGTCACTCCCGCTACTGGATTCCTTTTGCGCTGCTGGTCTGCGTGCTCACAGTTACCCACCCTGTGCCGCTGCTCATACTGGTCGCGCTGTGTGTCTTCGACCTGCTGCTTCGCACCGTGTTGCTGCGTTCCCGCAGCCTGCTGTTCCCCAGGCAAAGTATAGGATTGGCGCTGGCCGCGATCGTCTTCTGCCTGGTTGCTTTCCAGGTTCCGGCGGCCGCCCTCCAGAAACACGCCGCGACCTCGGTATTCGCTGACATGGGTTTCCATGCCCGCATCGCCGCGCAGTGCCTGCTGCTTGCTGGTGTTTCGCCGTTCTACACGGTGACACATAGTGTGCTGCCCAACCTGTACCGCCTGATCCTGTATGCCGTTTTCGCTGGCGCGCTGCTGCTTGCGGCGCGCGCGCTCAGGCAGAACTGGCTCCGCCGGCAGCTTGGCTTCGGCGACACCTTCTTCCTCAGTACGCTGCTGCTGATGTGCGCCATCCCCCTGCTCCCCGACTATGTCAACGGGTCCGGCTTCTTCTCAACACGCATGGTCGTGCTGCTCTGGATGGGCGCGCTTGTCGCTGCGTCCGGAGTGCACTCGCTTTCGCCTGCCGCCCAGCGTGCGCTGCGCGTGGCTGGTGTCGCGTGCGCGGCCATCTCGCTGCTTGCCGCCCAGGTGTACTTTGCGCCCGTGGCCCGGCAGCTCGCCCAGGCTGAGCATCCATCGATCCCCGTCAACCAGCGCGGACTGGTGCTGAATGGACCGGATCTCGATAACTACGTGCATCACCGGTACCAGGTCGCCTTCGACCCATTTGCCTGGGGAACAGCGCTTGCTTTCGTGCAAAGCAACGACGTCATCCTGGACAGTCCCTGGATTGACCAGAATATTGCACCGTTACAGGCGGTGCCCGGCTCGCCGCTGCTGGTTGACGACATCCGCATGACGCACTTGTCTAAAACCGACCCAGGCTTTCTGCCCGGGGCCTCGCTGCCCATGAGCCGGGAGCATCGCCTGGTACAGGCTTCCACTGTGCTGCTCTACGCCGATACGCCGCAGGAGCTGGAGAAAGGCATCGGCGAGCAGATACCGCCCGGGGATGCGGCCCGCTTCCAGTGCTCACCGCAAGGGTGGTACTTGGTCTGCATCGCACACTAAGCGCCCACTCGGATCGCTCACCTGGGACCCGGTGAGCTGTCCGCCACACTGGGATGTACTAGAAATTCTTGGTCTGTCTCGAGGTTTCCGGATTGATGCATGCCAAAACCACTCGCCCCGCCGTCCGCTACCTGGCCCTGCTGCTTGCGCTTGTGGGTGTGCTTGCCTTTGCTGTTCGCGGCTACCACGATGAAACAGAAGCACTGCACTTCCGTGATTTCAAGCAGCCCTACAGCAGCGCACGATGCGTGCTCACCGGCTGCGATCCCTACAGCGAAAAGGACACACATGCGGCTTTCCTTGCCGCCGGTGGCATCGACAACGACAGCATAGTGTTTGACCCGTACTCCGCGCTCTATCCACCTTTCTCCCTGGTGGCCCTGGCGCCGGTCGCGGCACTCCGCTACCCGGCTGCCCACACACTATGGGAAGCCACTATTGCCGCGACCTTCTCCCTGGCGGTCTTGCTGGTCGCCGACCTGTGCGTCACCGCGGGGGCAGCGCTGCCGCCAGTGCTGGTGCTGGCCGTGCTGGCTCTTACCAGCACCATCCTGCTGATGCTGGGGCAGGTTTCGGGCGTGGTGATCGCGCTGCTGGTGATCGGGTTTACCTGCCTGCTGCGGGAGCGCTTTTTCCCTGCGGCGGTCTTGTGCCTCTTCCTGGCGCTCATGCTCAAGCCACACGATGCCGCGGTGCCGCTGCTCTACCTGCTCTTTGCCGGCGCAAGATGGCGCCGGGCGTTTGCCATCATTGCTGTGCTCTCGGTTGTGTGCGTCGGCGCCAGCTTGGCCTGGTTTGCGCATGTACCTGGCACCGCGCACTGGCTGGGGGAGCTGCGCGCCAACCTGCAGGGCAATGCCGCCCCCGGCTCGGTCAACAATCCTACCCTCGGCAACCTGCAGGGTCTCAACCTCGCCGACCTCCAGGCCATCTTCGCGGTTGTTCGCGGGCAAGCCTCGTTCTATAACAACGCGGCATTCCTCGTCTCCCTCGTTCTTCTTGGACTGTGGATCGTGCCGGCTATGCGTCTGCGGAACACCTTCACGAAGCACCTGCTCTCAATCGCGGCGATCGCCTGCCTCGCGCTGCTGCCGATCTACCACCGCCAGTACGACACGCGGATCCTGCTGCTTGCGTTTCCTGCCGTCGCTTACCTGCTGGCGGACCGGCGCCGGCGCGCCTGGGGCTGGCTCGGGCTCCTCCTGCTTTGCGTTGCGACCATCGTGACTTCGCACCAATACGTCAACCGGCTCATGGTGCGGCAGCCCCTGGCGATCGCGCACGCAGGTATCGGGCGTACGCTGCTGCTGTACCGGCCCATCCCTGAAGTGATGCTGGTGCTGTTTCTCTATTTCCTGGTCTCGCTCTACATGGCTATGTGGAGCGAGCGCCGTGCCGTGGGCGTGCCTGCCTAGCGCGCCAGGTAGCGATTGTAGATGCGGAATAACTCCCCGAAGGCCTTGAAGAAGTCAAGCGGGCTCACCTTGGATCCGGCCACATCTGTCCACTCGGGCAACGGGTACTCATAGATATGGTCGCGCACCGCGGCCGGGTCGCCACGGTGCCGGGCCATGAAGCGCGCCAGCAGTTCGACATCGAAGATCCAGCGCGACTGGAATGGTTCGGCCAGGACCTCGCCCAGTTCCGGCGTTACGCGAAACAGCTTGGCGCCGCACTGCGTGTCGTAGATAGGGAGCCGCAGCAGGGTGGAGGCAGTCGTCGCGAAGCAGCGGCCGAGATAGTGCCGCAGTGCCTGCCGGTGGATGGCGCGGCCCAGCAGCCGGACCCGGGCGCCGAACACCATCGTGATCCGCGCGTTGCGCAGCACCGATGCCAGGTCCGGGATCTGCTCGAGTGGCGTAGCCAGGTCGGCATCCCAGAAGCCCGTGACCTCGCACCCGCGCAGCGCGATCGCGTGCAACATGCCCGTGCGCACCGCTTCCGCCTTACCCCCGTTCGGCTGCTTGTCGAGCACCCGGATGCGCTCGGGAAAGCGCGAGCGCAAGGCCTGCAGCACAGAAAGCGTTGCATCGCGGCTGCCGTCATTCACAAACAGCAGCTCGACCCCGTTGCTCGCAGAGCTTTGCAGAAAGGCGCCGAATGCGGCTGTACGAAGACGGGAAGCCTCGTTATAGCAGGGCACCACGACTGTGCAGCGTGGTGCCGGCGGGCTGAAAGAGGACGTGGATGCTGTAGCTGCCATGGCGTGCGCACAGTGCGCGTGGAATCCTCCCCCGGTTCAAACGAGCAGTTCTGCAACCGACAGTTTCGGGTGGCCAGGCAGTCTGAGGCAGGGCCGCCCGGGACGCCCCAGTATAACCCAGTAGGTTGCACCAGGCATGTTGCATGGCGCGCGCTGCCGCATCCATCGCAGGGCCTGTCTCCCGCCTCCCGCTGCCACAATTTATCCCTGCCCGGCATCCGGGCCAGATGCATCCCATACGCGTGAGAAAAGGAGTGCGCTTATGAGTCTCAGGCTGGGTACCAGGAATCTTGTGTCGTTCGCGGTATGCGGTGCTGTGCTTCTCGCCGGCTGCTCGAACCGCAAGGCTGCGTCAAAGGACAACTTCAAGAAGGCGATTGGTAATTACTACAACGCCCATGCCGAATGTGTATGGTCCAGCCCGGTCAAATTCCCGGTAGAGGCTGACCCCAAGAGCGGCGACCAGACCACGGGCTACGACGCGCTGACCGATGCGGGCCTGCTGACACGCAGCTCTGCACAGAAAAAGGTCTTTATCTTTGGCTCGAAGCAGGTCAACGACTATGACCTGTCCTCGCGCGGCCGTTCTGTGTGGACGCCGGACCAGAAGCAGCCTGGCTATGGCAACTTCTGCTTCGGTCATCGCGCTGTTACTTCGATTGACGACTTCACTACATCGAGCGACAGCAATGGAGCGCAGATCGCGAATGCCGATTACCACTACACCATCGGCGGCATCGCCGATTGGGCGAAGTCTACCGAGATGATGACCGCGTTTCCCACCATCCAGGGTGCGAACGGAACCAAGGTGGATAAGGCAACGCTGATCAACACCGATGACGGCTGGCAGGTGTCGCACGACTAGGCCGCGGCCAAGCAACGCGCTGCGCGGCAGTCGCTGGGCTTCACTTTACCCCAATCCTGCCGGGTTCGGCGGATGCAACTGCCGCGGGTTGGGTGTCGCCCGGCTCGTGGTTCGCATGGTACCGTTGAGCCTTGAGCCTTCCTGCTCAAGAGGAACAGCCTCCGGTGACAGCAACACTCCGCAAGACATCGCTCAACGCACTGCATCGCTCGCTGGGCGCCAAGATGGTTGATTTCGGCGGCTGGGATATGCCCGTCGAGTACTCCGGCGTGGTAGCCGAGCATATGGCGGTCCGCACCGGCGTCGGCCTCTTCGATGTCAGTCACATGGGTGACATCCAGCTGCGTGGTCCGCAGTCGCTCGATGCCGTGCAGCAGTTTTCGATGAATGATGCCTCGAAGCTGCAGGTAGGCCAGGCCCAGTACTCTGCCATGCTGTATCCGCAGGGAACCTTTGTCGACGACATCATTGTTCACAAGCTTTCCGACAACGATTACCTGGTTGTCATCAATGCCGGCACCCGCGAGAAGGATCACCAGTGGATCCGCCAGCAGTCGCAACCATTCAAGTGCCATGTGTCTGACTACTCCGACATGTACACGCAGCTCGCGATCCAGGGTCCGCGCGCAGCGGAGCTCATGCAGAAGCTGACCGATACGCCGCTGGCTGAGATCAAGAACTACTGGTTTCGCTGGGGCAAGGTGTGCGGCCTGTACAACACCATGATCGCGCGCACCGGGTATACCGGCGAGGATGGCTTTGAGATCTACATTCCTTCTGACGAAGCAACCAGCGCACGCGTCTGGAACGAGATCATGGAAGCCGGGAGCGAGTTCGGGATCCTTCCCTGCGGGCTGGGCGCGCGCAACACGCTGCGGCTGGAGTCTGCCATGGCACTGTACGGACACGAGATATCCGACACGATCAATGTCTTCGAGGCCGGGCTGGGCCGCTACGCGAAGCTGGACAAAGGTGTGAACTTTGCCGGCGCCGAGGCGCTGCGTGCGATTGAGGCAGCAGGCGGACCAGACCGGCGCCTGGTTGGCCTTGAAATGGTGGAACGCGGTATCGCGCGCGATAACTACCGGGTGTTCGACGAGGCAGGCAAGCAGATTGGCGCGGTAACAAGCGGCTCGCCCGCACCATTTCTCAAGCGCAATATCGCGCTCGCGTACCTGCCGGCGACCTATGCTGAAACAGTGGAGCCGCGCGACCTCTTTGTCGAGATTCGCGGCGCCATGGTCAAGGCCCGCACCACGCCGACACCCTTCTACAAGCGTGCCCGCGTCGCAGTACCTGTCGCGGCTGCGGTGACTGCCTAGATCGAGGAGCATCATGAGTTATCCCGAAACATATCGCTATACGAAAGAGCATGAGTGGATCAACGTGCAGGATGGTATCGGCACGATCGGCATTACAGACCATGCCCAGTCCACCCTTGGCGACATCGTGTATGTGGAAGTGCCCAAGCTTGGCACCAGGGTAGAGAAGGGGAAGGTCTTCGGTTCCGTTGAGTCAGTCAAGGCGGTGTCGGATCTATACTCGCCTGCTTCGGGGGAGATCAGCTCGGTCAATGAGGCGCTTGGCTCCGCACCGGAACAGGTCAATGCCAATGCCCACGACAGCTGGATCATGCGTATCGAGCTCAGCAACCCATCCGAGATCGAAAGCCTGATGACCGCTGCCGACTACGAGAAGTTTGTATCTGAAGAGACCGGCCACTAAGTACAGCAGGCTAGCCACCGCGCCGAGGCTCAAGTCATATGCGCTATCTACCAAAATCCGATGCTGAACGCGCCGCGATGCTGCAGGAGATCGGGGCCACGGGCGCCGACGGCAGTGCCACAATCGACGCGCTCTTCGCAACCATTCCCGAGCAGTTCCGGCTGACGCGCGATCTGGATATTCCCCGCCAGATGGGCGAGTCCGAAATTGTGGACTACTTCCGGCAGGCCGCGGCGCGCAATGCGAATGGCTACACCAGCTTTCTGGGCGCCGGCGCCTATAGCCATTACCGCCCGGTCATCATCGATTCCCTGGTGCAGCGTGGCGAGTTCCTGACCTCCTACACGCCTTACCAGGCGGAGATCACGCAGGGCACGCTGCAGGCCATTTTCGAGTTCCAGACGATGATCTGCGAGCTGACCGGCATGGATGTCGCGAACGCTT
>CAXTEW010000082.1:6326-10990 GCA_964243175.1 uncultured Acidobacteriaceae bacterium | reverse complement strand
TTTCGAGCGCCGGGATGATGCCCTCCGTACGCGCCAGGGCAACCGTCGCCTTCAGGGCATCGTCGTCGCTGCAGCTGCGGTACTCGGCGCGCCCCATGTCGTTCAACATCGCGTGCTCCGGCCCGATGGACGGGTAGTCCAGCCCCGCCGAGACCGAGTGGGTCTTCGAGATCTGGCCTGCCTCATCCTGCAGAACATAGGAGTAAGTGCCCTGCAACACGCCGGGGCTTCCACCGCCGGGGCCACCCTGCATCCGCGCCGCATGCTCGCCCAGCCCTGTGCCGCGACCACCAGCTTCGACACCAACCAGGCCGACATTTTCGTCACCGATGAAGTCGTAGAACGCGCCGATCGCGTTGGAGCCGCCACCAACACACGCGACCACCACGGAAGGCAGGCGGCCCTCGCGCTCCAGCATCTGCCGGCGGGCTTCCTGGCCGATCACGCGATGAAAGTCACGCACCATTGTCGGGTACGGGTGCGCGCCCAGCACGCTGCCCAGCAGGTAGTGGGTGGAGCGGACATTGGTGACCCAGTCGCGCATGGCTTCGTTGATCGCATCCTTGAGCGTGCGCTGGCCACTGTTCACGCCGCGGACATCGGCACCCAGCAGGCGCATGCGGTAAACATTCAGCTCCTGGCGATGCATGTCCTCATCGCCCATGTAGATCACGCATTCCATGCCAAGCAGCGCGCAGGTCGTAGCTGTCGCTACCCCATGCTGCCCCGCGCCCGTCTCGGCGATGATGCGGTGCTTGCCCATACGTTGCGCGAGCAGGCCCTGGCCCAGGCAGTTGTTGATCTTGTGCGCCCCGGTGTGGAGTAAGTCTTCGCGCTTGAAATAGATCCGGGCGCCGCCGAGTTCGCGGCTCATGCGCTCGGCGAAATACAGCGGCGTCGGGCGCCCTGCGTAGTTGTGCAGCAGGTCATCGAGCTTTGCGTGAAACGCCGGATCGGCCTGGGCCTCGGCATAGGCATGCTCGAGCTCTTCGAGCGCCGCCATCAGGGTTTCCGGCACGTAGCGGCCGCCGTACACACCAAACCGGCCCGGGACCGCCGAGGGGGTACCGTCATTCTGGTTTAAAACAGGAGTCTCAACAGCCGTGCCCATGTGCTCGCCCTCGATCTATACAGGGTACGCCCGCCGCGTGTTTCGCTCAATGCAGGGGGTTGACTGGGATCGGGGTGGGTTCGCGCTTGGCTGCATCTCGGAGCGGGATCATGGGTCAACCGCAGGTCCTTCGACTACGCTCCGCTACGCTCAGGATGACCCTGTTCTTGTTACTACGCACAGGATGACCCATTCTTTTCGATGTGAACCCTAGTATCCAGGCGTGAAGCGCTCGCTCCTCACACAAAACATCGGGTTATCCCGAGCGTAGCCGAGGGATCTGCTTTCGCTTCCTCCCTTCAATGGCAACTCTGCTGGCCCTTGCTCCTCGGAGTACGCTCCGTTCCTGGGCGGCGCCTACTCCTTGTTAAGGAAGCCCTGCAGCACAGCGAGGTACTTGTCCGGCTCTTCATACGACGGCAGGTGACCGCTTTCCTCGAAAAACACGATGGCGGCGCCGGGGATCTGGTGTGCGAGCCGCCATGCGGTCAGCGGCGCCACATTCAGGTCGTAGCGCCCGGTAATGACCAGCGTGGGGAAGCGAAAACCGGCCAGCCTGGACGTGTAATCCAGATTCCCTGTTGCCTTCGACACAGCCTCGGCTACCTTCGGCTCGTAACCCAGGTCGCCCATCTTCGCCATGTACGCATCCCGCTTCTCGGGCGAGTAGAAGATCATCCGGAAGTGGTTGCGCAGGCTGGCACGTGCCGCGGCATCGGTCGTCGTACCCAGCCGCTTCTGTTCTGCGGCGTCCTGCTCTTCAATGTCGGGGAAGGTCTGCGGCAGCAGGTGCACCATGGTCTTCCAGCCAGGGGCGGCTGCGTCCGACAGCACCAGCCGGGCAACATGCTCCGGGTGCGCGGCGGCATACGCAACGGCAAGCAGACCACCGTAGGAGTCGCCCACCAGCGCGACCTTGTCGAGCGCAAGCTGCGCCCGCACGGCTTCCAGGTCGGCCACCTGCGCGTCCATGGTCTGCGGCGCACCCGGCCGCACATGCTTCGACGCACCGGTGCCGCGCTGGTCGTAGAAGACCACGAGCCGCTCCCGTGCCGCTCGCTGCCACATGTCGTTCATCAGCATGTAGGCATGGGACAACCCAGGACCGCCATTCACCGCGATGACGGGCAGCGCCTTGCTGCGGGTGCCAAAGGTCTCATAGCCAAGCTCAACCTGCGCTGTGTGGACTGTGCCGGTGGCATGCGGGACCGTCTGGGCCGGCAGCAACGTCGGGGTAAAGACCATCAAGCCCAAAGCAAGCAGACCGCCTGCTCGGCTGGAGGTCACTTCGTGACGTGTCTTCGTTGCTGGGGATCTGCTGGCGATGGTGTTCCTCCCGTTGGTCGTCTTGGAACTTCCCGAGAAGAAGTCACGAAGTGACCCCAGCCGGGCAGGCGGTCTTACGCCTGGAGAACAGCAGCAGCACGGGCGCGCTCAACGAACGCGCGCACCTTCGCCGGGTCCTTCCTTCCGGGCGATGCTTCCACGCCGGTTACCACGTCCACGCCCCAGGGGCGAAGGGTTGCGATGGCTTCGGCAACATTCTCCGGTGACAAGCCGCCGGCTACGATCAACCGCAGATGCGGCGCCGCCTGGAGGAACGACCCGCTGGCGCGCTGCCAGTCGAAGCGCAGGCCGGTACCGCCCTGGGCAGCGGCGGTGCGCGAGTCGATCAGTACGGCATCGACCGAGTGATCGGCGCATAGCGCGTCCAGCTGTGCCTTGAAGTCCTCGCCCTCGGGTGGAAAGTGCAGCACGCGCAACAGCGCCACGCGTTGTCTGGGCGAACTGCCCGCCTCCGGCTCGAGCGCGCTGTAGTGCGCGCGCAGCCTGGTCGCGAGCTCCGGGTCATCGGTCGCATGGATCTGCACGCCGGTCAGGTTTGCCTCCTCCACCGTCTCGACGATGCGCCGGAAAGTGGGGTGAACGAAGACGCCGTAGCGCTCGATGTGCGGCGGCAGCTGCGTGGTGATCTTTCGGGCTTCGGCAGGGGTAAGCTGGCGCGGACTGGGCGTGAACACAAAGCCAAGCGCATCCGCCCCTGCATCGACGGCAAGCTGTGCGTCCTCGATGCTGGTGTTTGCGCAAATTTTGATCCACATGCCGACCTACCTCATGCCTTCATTGGACGAGATGGGCTGCAGCCATGCAGCCAGGGCCGCGCCAGGGTCGGCCTGCCGCATCAGCGACTCACCAATCAGAAATGCGTGGTAGCCGGCGGCGCGCAGCTCTTCGATATCGCCCCGGGAACGGATGCCGCTTTCAGCGATGTGCACAGCACCTTCCGGAAGATCCCCGACCAGCTCCAGCGATCGCTCGAAGTGAATTTCAAAGGAGACCAGGTCGCGATTGTTCACACCGTAGGCGTCGCAGCCGAGGTCGCGCACCCGCGCCAGTTCCTCTGCCGTATGGACTTCGCACAGTACGTCGAGTTCAAACTCGTGCGCGAAGGCGGTGAACTCTTCCAGCTCCGGGTCGGTCAATGCCGCGGCAATCAGCAGGATGGCATCGGCGCGGTGGGCGCGCGCCTCCACGATCTGGTAGGTGTCGACGATGAAGTCTTTGCGCAGGCAGGGCAGCCCGCTGACCTCGGAAGCATGCTCCAGGTACTCGAGGCTGCCCTGGAAAAAGGGCTCATCGGTGAGCACGGAGAGGGCAGCAGCGCCGCCGGCGCGAAGCTGGCGCGCCAGCATGCGCGGCTCGAACTCCGCGCGGATGAGACCGCGGGAGGGCGACGCTTTCTTGATTTCCGCAAGGATGGCGGGCCCGTCAAACGCACGGCGTCGCAAGGCGCGGGCAAAACCACGCGGCGCGTGGAAGGCAGCCTCGGTTTCGAGCTCTGCGATCGGCATGGTCTGCTTGCGCTCGGCTACGGTTTGCCGCGTCCTGGCGAGTATGCGTTCGAGATGCATGAATACGCAGAGTATACGGCCACGAGCGAAGCCGTCTCTGTTCGGCTGAATGCCCCGGGGACAAGCCTCGCGCAGGCGGCGGTCACCGCGATACACCGGCGTGACATGTAGTCCGGGTGCGGTACCATCCTGCCACGGAGTGTAGAAGCCCAGGGCATGAGCAAAACCTTCCAGAAGCTGCGCTGCATCCCGGCCATCTGTGCGGCGCTGTCCGGGCTGGCAGTGGCACAAAGCCCGGCTCCGCGGCCGGCAATCGGGGACTACATCCAGGCTTCGTGGAGCCAGTTGCAGCGCTCGATGACCGACTGCAAATCGCTGGTGGATACCAAGACCATGACAGCGCCGGTGCTGTACCTTCCCGTGGAGCTCGTGGAGCCGGTCGCCGTGCGGGTGCTGCATGCAGCGTGCGGCGTGGATATCAAGCGGCTGCCCCGGCGCATCGATCATCCCGGTGCATTGATGCCCGCAGAAATCGCGACACCGGGGCTGCTGTACCTGCCGCATCCGTACGTTGTGCCGGGTGGCCGCTTTAACGAGATGTATGGCTGGGACAGCTACTTCATCCTGCTGGGCCTGGTGCAAGGCAAGCACTCCGGCCTGGGCCTGGTGCAAGGCAAGCACTCCGGCCTGGGCCTGGTGCA